>JADFYB010000001.1:21201-88236 GCA_015233245.1 Nitrospirota bacterium
CGTGCCCCCATAGCATATATATCACTTACGTTTACACTTACCAGTTTATACCCAACTTGATACAATGAGCAGTATGTAAGGTCAAAATGAACACCCTCCATTAGAGCATCAGTAGTAACGACAAGGTGGCCATGCGGCGGGTTTAGCACTGCGGCATCATCACCAATCCCTGCAACGAGTCCGTCATCCAGTTTGAAGAAACTCTCTCTGATATGCTTAACTAAAGACAACTCGTCCATGCCGGATGTTCCCATAACGGCAGAGTTATACGGCAGCCGGTCTTTTTAAAGCAACTTCAAGGACATTGTCCATGGTCTCACTGAGTATAAACTCCATGTCTTTTCGGATGTACTTAGGAATATCGTCAAGATCCTTTTGGTTTCGGTTTGGTATTATAATTTTCCTTATGCCATGCCGCTTTGCCGCCAGAGTTTTCTCTTTAAGGCCGCCAATCGGTAAAACTGTTCCTCTTAGAGTTACCTCGCCTGTCATGGCAATGCTTTTGTGTATTGGGACTCCGATAAGCGCTGAGGCAACAGCGGTTGTTATGGTAATTCCTGCAGAGGGACCGTCTTTAGGAATAGCGCCAGCCGGTACATGGATATGAATATCTTTTTCAGAAAACAGATCCTCGTTAATGCCGAGTTCTTTAGCGCGGGAGCGAACGTAGGAAAGAGCGGCATGTGCTGATTCTTTCATAACATCACCAAGCTGTCCTGTGATGGTAAGGTTACCCTTACCCTTCATGGTTGTAGCCTCAACGTATATGATGTCTCCGCCGCTTTCTGTCCATGCAAGCCCGGTAGCCACACCTACCTCGTCCTTTTTCATCTCCTCTTCAGGCAGAAACCTTGGTGCACCGAGATACTTTGTTAGGCTGCTGTTGGTTATCAGAAACTTTCTGCGTTTACCCTCGGCTATATGTTTAGCTACCTTACGGCATAGTTTGGCTATAGTGCGTTCCAGATTTCTTACCCCTGCCTCCCGTGTGTACTGTGTAATGAGAAGATTCAGGGCGGCATTGGATATTCTCAGCACGCCTTTTGTAAGGCCATGCTCCTGATACTGCTTGGGGATAAGATAGTTTTTAGCAATACCTATTTTTTCCTCAGCCGTGTAACCGGAAAGACTGATGATTTCCATTCTGTCTCTAAGGGGCCCGGGTATTGTGTCTGCTATGTTACCCGTTGTTATGAACATGACTTTGGTAAGATCAAAGGCAACCGCTATATAATGGTCAACAAAGGAGTTATTCTGCTCCGGGTCAAGCACCTCAAGAAGCGCCGATGAGGGGTCTCCTCTGAAATCTGTACCAATTTTATCTACCTCATCCAGCATAAACACCGGATTATTGGTTCCAGCCTGCTTGATTCCCTGTATGATTCTACCCGGCAGTGCGCCTACATAGGTTCTTCTGTGGCCTCTGATTTCTGCCTCATCACGCACCCCGCCAAGCGACATACGGACAAATTCTTTACCAAGCGCACGAGCTATTGATTTACCCAGTGAGGTCTTTCCTACGCCTGGGGGGCCTATAAAACAAAGAATCGGGCCCTTCATCTTTGGATTTAACTTTCTGACGCTAAGATATTCTAAAATTCTGTCCTTTATTTTTTCCAGATCGTAGTGATCCTCATTGAGCACCTTTCGTGCTGTTTTTATGTTAAGGTTATCTTTTGTGGACTTTGACCACGGAAGCTCAACAAGCCAGTCAAGGTATGTTCTTACAGTGGCAGCCTCGGCACTGTCCGGGTGCATCTTTTCAAGGCGTTTAAGCTGCTTTTCAGCTTCTTTTTGTACCTTTTCAGGCATCTTTGCCTCTTCGATTTTCTTTCTGAACTCGCGAATTTCCTCCATTTTTTCGTCTATATCGCCAAGCTCTTTTTGTATTGCCTTAAGCTGCTCTCTGAGGAAATATTCACGCTGTGTCTTGTCTATCTCTCCGCGTGCCTCAGTCTGGATTTTCTGCTGCACTATGAGAAGCTCAATTTCACGGTTAAGCACCTCACTCACTCTCTTTAGCCGTTCAACCTGATCCTCTATTTCAAGAATATGCTGAGCCTGATCGGTCTTTAACCCGATGTTTGAGGCGACTAAATCAGCAAGTCTGCCAGGGTCGTCAAGGTTTTCTATGACTATCATAATATCAGGAAGAATTGTCTTACCCAAAGACAGGGCCTTTTCTATTTGTTCCTTAACTGATCTTATAAGAGCCTCGACTTCTAAGGACAGAACGTCAGGCTTTTTCTCTTCTATTTTTTGTATGTGGGCAATAAAGATGTTATCCTTTTCATGTATGTCGTAACATCTGGCCTTTGTTATTCCCTGAACCAGTATTTTGACGCGCCCGTCGGGCAGCTTCAGCATCCTCATGATGAGTCCAACGGTGCCCGTGTGATAGAGTTCATCTATGGATGGGTTTTCGGTATTAAGATCCTTCTGAGTGAGCAACATTATCATCCTGTTAGTGCTTAAAGATGAATCTATAGAACTTATTGATTTTTCACGCCCGACAAACAAAGGGATTATCATATAAGGAAATACAACTATGTCTCGAACAGGAAGCACTGGTAATACATCGGGAATTTCAAGTTCTTTTTCATCTATTTTTTTATCAGCTTCACCCATCTTAATCTCCTATTGTCGCTCTTTCAATTGTAATTGTTATAACTCTGTCCCTGGTTTTTTCAAAAGTAAGTTTTATAACCCCTTTAAAATAAACGGCCTTACCTGAGGCGACATTCACCCTGATTGGTAGCTTCACCATGCGTTTAAAGTGGTCATAACATCGTTCCATGCAAAAAAAACGGCTTCCCTCAGCATTTGTTGTCTTACATTTGTCCCCTTCGATAACCACAACATCGTCACAAACTCTTATGCTGAGAGCCTCTAAAACAATCCCCGGCGCATCCACTTCAAACACGAGCAGATCATCGGTCTCATATATGTCCATAAGAGGCATTGCCCTTGCAGCATCAGTGCTATAAAACACACACTCTTTAACATTCATTGTCTGTGGCATACTTTCTCTCTGTTTTTTTAATAATCAACTGTTAAACACATCTATCAAAAAATAGTATAACATTCACAGGTAAAAAAGTAAAGACTAAATGACACCCAGGTTTGCCTTATAAAGTCTGACATTTGGGAAATCGTTGTAGATTTCCTCAAAGAGGTTTTTATCAAAAGTCCCAAGAATAAACATTTTGTTGAAGTTTGACTGATAGGTCTCTTCATCCATGAGAAGCATGTACAGGACGGTTTGGCCTGACTTTATTATTTCAAGATATTGACCGTAGGGATTATTTATGAAAGTTTGAGTGTCCTTTATTTGACCATTATCTACCGTGAGTATGGATTTAAGCGGGATGTTGCCATTGAGAATTCCGGTTGAGCTCTCAACTGTGATCTCTTTAAGAAATTTAATTGGTTTTTTATATTCACGGGCTTTAGCATCGAAATCCCAGTTGCCTATATTGGTAACGGCATTAAATGTGTAAATCATATCGTTTGAAAAAAGAACATACACATTGTCACCGTTTAGGCCAAAAGCGGAGCTGATTGCTTTCTGTATTTTCTCCTTAGCATTTTTGTTCTCATTGCCCTTACTTTTTGAAGCCTCATGGTCTATGTAACAGAGGATATTGTAAAGCTCCCGTTGACTTGTAACCGTTAACCCTCTTGCCGTAAAATATGTGATTTCCTGAGTCGTAGGGCCTGGGTCATGATATGTCTTAAGGCCAATACTCTGCAGGGCATACCCAGTGTCCCACCACGTAAACATCTTAGAATCGGCTGGTACGATTTTTTTTATCTCATTAAATCCCTTATATATTTTCCCGTTAATTAACACAAATGGATTATATAAATAAGCAGGAATAAAGTCGGTAACAAAGAAAAGTGCAAATATTAAAATATAGAGAAGGATTTCTTTCTTTAATCTTATTTTCTCAATTAGATTTTTAAAAGGAGATACAGACAGTGTTAGCAGGTAGCCTAAACCAGCTCCGGCAAATGGCGGTAAATACATGGCAAGGCGAATTTCACTCTTAAAGGAAAGAAGTCCGATTAAAAACACTGGCAAAAGCATAAAAGCTGCTCTGAAGTTCTGGATTATAAAAGCAAGAAAACCTAAAATTCCAATCAATGGCAGCCATGCTCCGCTATAAAAGACAGTGGACATAACCACTTGAGGTGTATAATGTTTTGTTTCTCTTGTAAAACTTTCCCTCCCGGGAAAACTGTCTCCTGTCTTTATTGTTTCCACTGATGATATTGTTGAAAATCTGTGTGTAAAAATCCGGAGTTTGTCTAACTCAGGCGTCAATGCATTAAAGCACAGCGTAAATACGATAAGAAAAAGCACTGCTGAAATAAAGCGTATTAACAGTTCCCACTTTTGAAGGTCTCTGTAGCGGTAAAGCAAAAAACCAATAAGGATTATAATAAAAAACACTACTAAAAGCAGAGTAACACTTAGGTGCAGCAATGACTTATTTAAAAAGGAAAACGAAAAACACAGCAAAAACGAAACAGCGATATGTTTATACTTTACCTTATAAAAAACAAGTGAAATAACTAGTATAGCAAGGTAAATAAAGGTGAACCATCTGTGTCCCTGATACCACCAGTCAAAAAAAGACAAGGCAACACCGGTAAGAGCTGAGTACAGATAAATCTGCTTATGGGTGTTAGCTGCAGCAGTTGATTTTAAAATAAAAAATGAGACGAGAAATGGGAAGAATAAATTTAACAGATCCGTATCAAATCTGCCAATAGCAGTTCTTTCAAAATATATCTTACCAAATGTGCCAAAGACAGAGGCCGAAATAGCCATACCTGGGTGTCCGGTTTTATAAAAAAACAACGATAGTGGAATTATAAAGAGTCCTGAAAGAAAAAACACCGTGTAAAAAGCAGCCCGTGTGGTGTTGTTTCCAAAAAGCCCTGAAAGCTTAACCGCTATTACGCTGATAAGAGGGGTTTCAAGTGCCGGAGTTCCTTGTTCGTACTCATGGGCATTAATAATCCAGTCGTAGGCGTCAACTGTTGACATCATGGGGGTGCTGCCGTAAAAGAACAGATCCGGCTGCATTTTCCATTTACTCATTGCATGGTACCTGACAAATACAGAAAGAAACAGACACAACAATACAAGCGCACCAAAAATAATTTTTCCAGTTGTTATTTTTGTTGTAGCCTCAGGGCTAGTATCCTCTGTCATGGGCTCACCTCGTTGTATTTCATAACGTAAATACAGTACCTTTCATCGCCAACTATGCCGTTAGCAAATGCCTTTATCAATACTATATTGTTTCGTTTCATTTGTTGTCGTGTAAGTGGGCTGTTTAACACAAGCAGGATATTGCTTTTCCTCAGTCTCATAAATTTTTCTATTTCTTTCAACACGCCATCACTGTTAGTATAGAGACGCTTATTGTTTGAAATGACGTATGTACCGTAGCGCCCAGTTATTGGATAAAACATACTTTTACCAAGATAAACTGCAACAGAGGTGGTTTGGTAGTCGGCATCAGCTGCTATTGGTAATAAGTCAAGATTGTTGGCTTTTATGAAATCAGCAGTATCTTTGGCATCTGTAAATGGATACATAGCAGATATTGTTATTACTACTAAGGCGGCAAATATATGGATTATTATCAAAAAATTTAACCATACGTTTTTTTTCCCCTCAAAAAACAAACAAAACTTGTTTAAAAAAGGCAGTTTGAATGCAACAGGCCTGTAATAATAAGCGAGCCATAGAGAGCAGATAAAAATCATAAAAAGGTGTCCTCTGTGTCTTATCATGCTTCCATATAAAAGATCACTAAAAGCCATAATAGCAGCATTTCCTGTTATGAAAAAAAATGCGGCAACCGGACGTCTAATAACCATGAAAAAAGTAACAAACAAAAAAGTTATTCCTACTACAACTCTCGTAAAAAACAGCACTAAAGGGTTTTGGGATATATAGCTGATTATATTACCACTCCAGAAGTTTTGTTTAAACATAGGTATCGGGAAATACACGTTGTAAACATTTGCAATCTGATTGAGGAGGCGCATGAAATCATACGTGGGGTCACCAGTCAAAAATTCTGGTTTTTTAAGATACAGGGAATCAGGCGGCGGCAGCATTTGATATATTGAAACAAGAAGGCCAGAGATGAAAATAAGGGCGCTTAGTGCAAAAATTAGCCATGTTTTAGTATCTTTTTGCTTGTTAATCAAAAATTCAAAACACAAAGTCAGAGCAAACACAATTGCTACAACAGATGCGTAGGCATTTATCTGGCACATTAAAAAGAGCACAACTGACAGTAATATGTAGTTTCTCCTGCCTTCAACAGGTCTTATCATATAGGCAAAAATAAAAAACAACAATACTCCCATAGAATAATTTCTACTTATGACGGCATACTCAAAAAAAGTAAAGTATCCAAAAATAAAGAAAATGCGTTGCCATTTTTTAAAAGGAGCAAACTTTAAAAATACAAAAGCGGCAGCCGTGGCAATGCACAGGTGAGCCATCTGCATTGCAGCCATGTTGTTGGTAAGTTTGGTAAGCAGATAGACTATCAGTACCCAAAGTCTAGGATGTCCCTCATACCTGTAGTTATAAAAAAGCTCAGATAAAGAGGTGCTTTCCTTTGCTATTGCCCACGGCCCTAACTCATCTCTCCACATTACGTGGTTAAGCAGATTTATCAGGGTAACAGCGAAATAGACACAGATAGCAATGTAAAGAGCCGTATCAGGCTTTTTTAATATCCCTTTTATTTTATCCGTCATCCGTCAGGTATCCCTAAAATATGTTCACTAAAAACATTGACATTTAGTATAATACACATGTTTTAGAATTGGAAAGATGGTAAAAGAATCGGCACCCTGGAAAGGGATAATCAAGTCTTTAGGACTCGTATTTGGAGATATTGGTACAAGTCCAATTTACACACTGACCGTAATCCTCCTGCTTATTGAGCCAACACAGGACAACATAACCGGTGTTTTGTCGCTGATTGTGTGGACGTTGATTGTGCTTGTGACGATAGAGTACGCGTGGCTTGCAATGTCTTTGGGTAAAAAGGGAGAGGGTGGAACTGTTGTGCTTAAAGAGCTGTTGACTCCTTTATTAAGAAATGTCTGGAGCGTACGACTGGTATCCACTCTTTCGATTATCGGCATATCGCTGCTAATTGGGGACGGGGTTATAACGCCCGCAATAAGTATTCTTAGTGCGGTGGAGGGAGCAAGGCTGATTCCAGGATGGGAAAATTTAACCACTAACCAGATACTGATATCATCAGGGATAATTGCCATAGTGCTGTTTTTATTTCAAAGAAAGGGGACCGAGAAAGTGGCAAGCGCCTTTGGCCCTATTATGGTCATATGGTTTGTGTGTCTTAGTGTTTCGGGAGTGCTTTCACTTCAGGAATTTCCACACGTATTAAAGGCTGTGAATCCGTACTATGGGATAAAGTTCATGTCTGACAAGGGATTAAGCGGTTTTTTTATTTTATCTGAGGTGACTCTTTGTGCCACAGGCGGTGAGGCTCTCTATGCCGACATGGGACACCTTGGCAGAAAGCCAATAGTGAAGGCATGGTACTTTGTTGTTGTTGCGCTTATATTAAATTACCTTGGGCAGGGAGCTTATGTAATAAAACATCCTGCGGCTAAAAATGTGCTTTTTGAGATGATTTTTCATCAAGCACAGTTTCTTTATGTACCTTTTTTAGTTCTAAGCATAATGGCAACCATCATAGCCTCTCAGGCTATGATAAGCGGTATGTTTTCTATAGTTTATCAGGGCATCACCACACGGGTTATGCCGATGTTTAAGGTAGATTACACATCCGAGAAGCTGCGCTCTCAGATATATATAGGGTTTGTTAACTGGTTTTTGCTGATTTCGGTGCTGTTTATAATGAACAGATTCAGGGAATCAAGTAATCTTGCCGCTGCCTACGGACTTGCTGTCACGGGAACTATGTCACTTACAGGGTTTTTCATGACATGGATTTTCTTTTTGAAAAAACAGTATATTCGATCGTCTTTTTCTCTTGCTGTTTTCATAATAGATCTGATATTTTTCCTTTCCAACATGTTTAAAATCCCACATGGCGGATACTGGTCTGTAATCATTGCTTCTATCCCGCTGTCAATAATATTGATATACACGGCAGGACAAAAGAGATTATACAAGAGCTTAAAGCCAGTTCCTCTGGCCGATTTTTTGCCTAAATACACAGAAACCTACAGAACTTTGAACAAAATACGAGGTACGGTCTTATATTTTGCGAGGGATATGCAGTTGATACCTCCGTATGTGGTAAGTACAATGTTTACAGCCAACATAATTTACGAGGACAATGTCATTGTATCCATCCGTGTAACGGATGAGCCTTTTGGTGTAAAGGGCTGGCCGGAGAAGGAGGCTGCACCAGGGTTAAGAGCATTTAAAATAGAGATAGGCTACATGGAGGTTATTGATGTGGAGGCAATATTAAATATAAACAGCATTTATGAAAAGACCATATTTTATGGTGTGGAGGATATAGTCACAAGGAATTTTATATGGCAAATCTTTTCAATAATAAAACGGCTTACGCCTGCCTTTGTTCAGTTCTATGCCCTGCCTTCTTATAAACTCCGTGGAGTTGTCACAAGAATTGATATGTAGCTTTGACAGCGGTGTTTGACAACATCGGAACATACGTTATAAAATAGCTCAACATAGTATGGAACAGGTGACTTCACATGTCATATGAGGATAGAGATTACGAGGGCTATGTAGAGAGCTTTGACGAAACCGGACTTGCAGGCTGGGCTTATAATAGAAAGTGTCCGGATACCCCCGTAGAGGTCGAAATCTACGACCTGTCATCTCAGACACACTTAACCATTACCGCTGATTTGCATAGAAAGGATCTTGAAGATACAGAAAGAGGTAATGGCTGTCATGCCTTTAAATGTGCTTTCCCTGCTATTATGGCTGATAATGAACATCACACAATATCTGTAAAAATTTCTAATTCCGATTTCTTTTTGCAAAATAGCCCTTTTGAAATTTATATACCTGCCGAGTATGAAGGCTATATTGATGGTTTTGATGAAAATGGGTTTACAGGGTGGGCATATGCTAAGAAAAGTCCCGATACATCTGTTGAGGTTGAGATATATGATGTAACAACTCAGACTCTTATTAGTACCATGACAGCCAATACATACCGGAGGGATCTTGAGGAGTCAGGGATAGGCAATGGCTGTCACTCATTTAAGTTTTATTATCCGGCATACATGTCTGATAATAAAAATCATACAATATCCGTTAAGATTTCTAATTCTGATTTTTTGTTGGATAATAGCCCCTTTACAGTTTGTCTGCCTGCAGTTTAATCTGGCTTGCATCGTTACAGCCTTGACAACATAGGTAAATACGTGGCTAAATATTAGTAGAGTTACATGATTTGGGAAAAGTTAAAAAATACGTATAAGGGGAATAGCGGTTCTGAGGGTTATGTTGAGACCGTTGATACAACCGGGTTTTCAGGATGGGCGTATAATAAGAAGACTCCGGATTCGCCTGTTGAGCTAGAAATTTACGATTCCTCCACTCACATCAGCACAATTAAGGCTGATACTTATAGAAAGGATCTTGAGAAAGCAGGCAAAGGTAATGGCTGCCATGCGTTTAGTTTTAAGTTTCCACTGCACCTTATAGATAATAAAAATCATGATATATCTGTAAAGATTTCCAACACGGATTACTTTTTAAATAACACACCTTTTACTATAAACATACCTATTGATTCTGAGGGAAATTATGTTTTTGAAGGCTATGTTGAGGCCGTTGATACAACCGGGCTTTCAGGGTGGGTGTATTTTATTGGGACTCCTGACACTCATGTTGAGATAGAAATTTATGATTCATCCACTCACATCAGCACAATTAAGGCTGATACGTATAGGCAGGATCTTGAAAAGGCAGGAAAAGGTGATGGCTGCCATGCATTTAGTTTCAAATTCCCGCTTCAGCTTAAAGACGATAAAAATCATGATATATCTGTAAAGATTTCTAACACGGATTACTTTTTAAATAACAGCCCTTTTACTATAAACATACCTATTGATTCTGAGGAAAATGATGTTTTTGAAGGATATGTAGAGGCTGTTGAAATAAGCGAGTTTTCAGGGTGGGCGTACAATAAGAAGACTCCGGATTCTCCTGTTGAGATAGAAATCTATGATTCATCCACTCTCATCGGCACAATTAAGGCCGATGCATATAGAAGGGATCTTGAGAAGGCAGAAATTGGCAACGGCTGTCATGGTTTTAGATTTAAATTCCCACCGCATTTTGTAGATAAAAAAAATCATGAAATATCTGTAAAGATTGCTGACACGGATTACTTTTTAAAAAACAGTCCTTTTACAATATACATACCTACAGATATTGATTTTATATCTATTGACATCACCAATAACTGTAACCTGAGGTGTCCTTTTTGTCTTGTTGATCGCAGAGGTTTAGTAAATACAGATTTTATGTTGCTTGAAACTTTTAAAAAAGCAATAATGTTTTTGCCATACCTGCCCGTGGCTTCATTTTATTTATCATGTCTTCACGAACCAACGCTTCATCCTGATTTAGCAAAATTTCTGGAAATTATACCCCTACAGTGGCGTAACAGGGTTTTTTTTACAACAAACTTAGCAGCTAACCTCTCTGATGATATTCTTATAGCAATGAGCAAAAGCGGTATTCATCACATTAATATTTCAGTAGATACATTAAACCCGTCATTATATCCAAAATTAAGAAAAGGTGGTATTTACAAAAGATTCATGAATAATATTGAACGCTTAACTTCTTTTTTCTATAAAGAACCCCTTGCTCCGGAACTTCACTTTATAACTGTGGCCTTAAAATCAAACATGAGTGAAATCCCGGATATTGTGGCTCAGTGTGCAAATAAATATCTATCCGTATCGCATGAAGTAAGGTATCCTTTTAATGTAAACAGCATAGATGATACGTGGCGGAAAGATAATTTTATAACTGAGGCAACCGATTGGGATGTTATTGCAAATTCGCTGAAAGATATCAGCGCCAACTATGTTTTATGCCGTCCTGAGGATGGCTATTATGATACTTTTGCCTCATCTGTCGATTATTACGAAACAGGGCAGCATCATATGAAAGCAACACCTCCTGAAAAGCCTATACAGTTGAGGATTGATCATAGGGGTGTTATCAGAGTTTTAACCAGAGAAGAATATTTCTATGTAAACATACATATACTTAATAATCCTATGAAGCTCTTTACTGCTTTCTTCTGACTCCATGATGCAGAATCAGAATAGCATGACAGGATCATGTCGTATGAAACACAGGGCGATGTGACATTATGCCGCTTAAAACACAAAAATATGAAGGGTGTATAGACCGCTTTGACAAAACCGGATTTTCCGGGTGGGCTTATTACAAAAACACTCCGGATACCCCCGTTGATATTGAAATCTATGATGCTGTAACTCAAACAAATATCGGGACAGTTACAGCAGACATATACAGGAAAGATCTGGAAGATGCTGGCATTGGCAACGGTTACCACGCGTTTAGATTTGATTTTCCCGGCCATATGGCAGACGGTAAAGATTACACGATAACTGCAAAGATTGTTAATACTGATTTCATTCTGAGTTCCATCTCATTTCCAATCAATATACCCGTAGAAATTGAGTATGAAGGGTATATTGAGTTCTTTTACAAGACCGGATTTTCCGGGTGGGCTTATAGCAAGAAAACTCCAGATACCCCTGTTGATATTGAAATCTATGATGCAGTAACTCAAACACTTATTGATACAGTTACGGCAGACATATATAGAAATGATCTTGAAGATGCAGGCATTGGCAATGGCTATCATGCGTTTAGATTTGATTTTCCAGACCATATGGCAGATGGTAAAGAGCACACGATAACAGCAAAGATTGTTAGTACTGATTTCATTCTGAGTTCCAATGTTTTTATGATCAATATCCCTGTAGAAATTGAGTATGAAGGGTATATTGAAGTCTTTGACAAAACAGGATTTTCCGGGTGGGCTTATAACAAAAAAAATCCTGATACCCCTGTTGATATTGAAATATATGATGTAACGACCAAAACACATATTGCCATTATAACAGCAGACACATACAGAAAAGACCTTGAAGAGTTGGGCATTGGCAATGGCTGCCATGCGTTTAGATTTGATTTCCCCGACCATTTGGCAGATGGTAACGATCACTCGATAACTGCAAAGATTTTTAATACTGACTTTTTTCTGAGTTCCAGTTTTTTGATAGTCAATATACCTGTAGAAATTGAGTATGAAGGGTATATTGAAGGCTTTGGCAAAACCGGGTTTTCTGGCTGGGCATATAACAAAAAAACTCCTGACACTCCTATTGATATCGAAATATATGATGTAACAACAACTCAAACACATATCGGTACAGTTACGGCAGACACATACAGGAAAGATCTTGAAGAGTCGGGCATTGGCAATGGCTGCCATGCGTTTCATTTCTTTTTCCCTGAATATATGGCAGATAACAAAACTCATACGATATCTGTAAAAATTCGTAATACTGACTACATTTTAAAAGATAGCCCTTTTAGTATCGGCATGAATATGGATATTGAGTTTATAACAGCTGACATTACTGATAACTGTAATCTGAGGTGTCCTTTTTGCCCAGTAACTCATAAAGGGTTAATGGATAACGGTTTTATGACAATTGAAACTTTTACAAAAGTAATATCGTTTCTACCATACCTGCCCGCTGCCTCATTTTATTTATCATCTCTTTATGAGCCTACACTTCATCCTGAGCTGGCAAAGCTCCTGGAACTTATCCCTCTGCAATTGCGCAAGAGAGTGTTGTTTACAACAAACTTAGCTGCTAATCTATCGGATAACATTCTTATCGCTATGAGTAAAAGCGGCATTCACCATATTAACATTTTGGCAGATACGCTTAATCCGTCCTTGTATCCTAAATTAAGAAAAGGCGGTATCTTTGACAGATTCATCAATAACCTTAAGCGTTTGGCATCGTTATTTTCTCAGCAGCCTCGTGCTCCACAACTCCACTACATAACCGTAGCTTTAAAATCCAACATAGGCGAAATTCCGGACATTGTAACTCAATGTGCTACTAAGTACGCAAGCGTATTTCATGAAATAAGGTATCCTTTTAACGTAACCGGCATAGATTCTCAGTGGAAAAAAGACAATTTCATAACAGATGAGGCAGATTGGGATACTCTTGAAAAATCTTTGAAAGACACCGGTATCAGTTATGTTTTACATCGCCCGCCTGAAAACTATTACAGCAAAGTTGTTTCACCAGCAGATTGCTGTGAAACAAGACAGCATCAGACGCTGGCGTTACCGCCTGGAAAGCCTATACAGTTGAGGATTGACTATAAAGGAACTATCAGAATTCTAAACAGAGAAGATGATTTTCTTGTGAATGTTAATTTGCTGGATAATCCGGTAACGCTGATCAGTACTTTTTTTTAATGCCAGCCATCTATACACTTCTGAGTTAGTATAATACAAATGGTGGAGCTGATCGGGATCGAACCGACGACCTCTTGAATGCCATTCAAGCGCTCTCCCAACTGAGCTACAGCCCCATTAACACGCTTAAAATCTTAAGCATATAGAGTTTAACTATTTTGCCGGGTTATTGTCAACTTAATAAATTTACGACAATCAAAAAAAAAATTACTCAACTTTTTTATTATATAATACAAAGCATTATTACCACGAAATACACGAAATTTACATTTTTTTTAATTCATCTTATATAGTTAATTGTAAAAAACACTCAGAAAATAGTATCTTACAATCACTGTATGAACACACCTGAGCACGGGAATGACCTTTTACGTGATGAGCAAGACTCTGTCAGTCTGATTGCAAGGAATTATTTTTTTATTTTTATAGCACGTATCCTTAGAATCGGCACCGGTATTTTATTGCTGTTTGGCCTTGCACGGGTTCTTACGGTAGTGGATTTCGGTAACTTTGTCTTTGTGGTAAGCCTTACGGCAAGTGTAATGAGCATAGCTTTCTATGGGGTTGGACAGGCTCTTGTGCGCGAGGTGTCACAAAACAGGGATAAAGCCTCTCTTTATATTGGAATAGCGCTTAAAGTCAGGGTCTGGCTGGCTGTTGCTTCATTTGCAGCCGTAATCGCTATTGCCATTATTATGAAGGTAGAGAAACTTATTCTTATCGCTATTATCATCTCCGCTGTTGCTGAAATATTCAGGGCTTTTTCAGATCTCTCTAAAGACGTATTCAGAGCATACGAGAAAATGCAATACGAAATGGTTCTTACAACCGTTTACTCTGCCGTATTGCTTGTTATCGTAATCGCTATTGTTTATTTCAAGAGCGGATTTATGCCTGTTGTTATCGCAATTTTAGTGGCTCAGGTTGTACAGTTTATATTAAGCATCCGGATTATGTTAAAGAAATTTGTAGTTCCAGCTAAAGTGTTTCCAATGGCCGACCTCGGGATATTTCTCAGAGATGCTTTCAGTCTGGGCCTTGGCGTACTGTTTGTACAAATTATTGGCCGGCTGCCAGCTTTGCTTCTGAAATACTTAAAGGGGGCTGAGGAGGTTGCTTTTTTTGAAACTGCCCACGGCATTATCATTCAGACGCTGGTTCTTAGCGAGGTGCTGATGACTGTGTTTTTACCGCGATTTTCTTTTTTAGCTGCTTTACAAGACAGAGACAGAATTAAAGATATTGGTAGCAAATTTTTTAAGATACTCCTTGTGTTTTCATTGAATGTTTCAATCCTGTTTTTTGTCTTTTCAAGGGAAACCATGGGGATACTCTATGGGCACAAGTATGATTCATCGTGGATGATTTTAAGGGTCATCTCTTATTCTGTAGTGTTTTTATTTTTAGCTAATTTTGCCCATCTGTTTTTTATTTCCTTAAAGATGCAAAAGCAGTTTATACTTTGTAATTTAATTTCTCTCGTACTGATAGCCATTTTGCTTGTCGCTTTGGTTCCTGTATATGGGTACAGGGGGGCTGCTCTTGCCTCTTTAACGGCATATTTTTCAAATTTTCTTGTTTCACTTTTTGTATTAAACAGGTCAGTGTTAAAGCTTCCCGTCTTTACTGTAGTGAAAGCCATGGCGTACTCTGCCGTGTCGGTTTGTACCGGGATTTTGATAAAGGATTATAATGTTTACATTGCAGTCATAACAACTGAGGTGATGTTTTTAGGATTAGCAGTTTGTGGAGGCATTTTTGATATAAATGAGAAAATTTACATTATGGATATACTGAGACGATTAAAAGTACGCGAAAGGGGGGTTTTTCAACAGCCATGAGACTTAAAGTTGAGCTGATAAAAGATATTTTCAGGTTTATTTACTATTATCCGTTTAGGTACCTTGTCGGGCTTCTTCCATTTACGTTTTCATACAGCCTGATTAAAGCCCTTGGGAGTATCGGCTTTAATATTGATAAAAAGAAGGAGTTTGCCTATTCTAAAGAACTTCAAAGGCTTTTTCCGAATAAGAAAGCAGAGGAAATCCGTTACCTTGCAAAGGAGACTTTACTGAATTTTCTGCAAAATGAGATAGAAACCCTGATGTTTCCTAAGATTAACAAAGACAACATAGACTGGTTTATAAAGTATGACGGACTTGATAATCTGGATGAGGCGCTAAAGCAGCAAAGAGGAGTTATTTTGCTTTTTGCGCACTTTGGGGCAAACCAGATGGTGATGCCTGCAATCGGATATAAAGGATACAAGATGAGCCAGTTGGGAGCGCCTGCAACTGTCTGGACTGAAAAGGAAAATGTATCTTACATAAAAAAGAAGAACATGGAAATCAAATGGCGGCACGAACAAACCCTTCCTGTAACCCATATTAATGTGTTTGGTTCTCTTAAGGAGGCATTCCTGTGTTTAAAGAGAAACGAGATACTTGGAGTGGCAATTGATGGCGGGGGCGGCAAGGAATGGGTGGAGGTAGAGTTTTTTGGCAAGAAGGCGCTTTATTCTACTGGTGCCATAGATATTGCTCACAGGACAGGAGCAGTAATACTGCCTGTCTTTATGGTCAGAGGGCAGGACAGCCGCCACAAGATGATTATAGAAAGTCCTCTTGTATGCCCTGAAGGAGCTGATAAAACAGAAACCATAACAAATTACACAGCCGCTTTTGTCAGTCGGCTGCAGTCTTACGTGGCAAGATACCCGTGGCATTACATATACTATCTTGCGTGGCGCAGCAAGATAGCACTAAACGGTGACGATGTGCCGTATTTTAAAGATGACACTTTAAGCGTGTGTTAGCTAGTAAGGCAAAAGGGGTAACACAAATGAGAATATTACTGATTAGACCGCCGTACACAAGATTAAAAGGGGTGGGGCAATCGCCGTATTTTCCGCTGGGACTCGGCTACATAGCGGCAGTGCTAAGGGAAAACGGTTACGAGGCGGTTATATATCATGCCGAAAATCCAAAAAGTAAAGCTGAGTGCGTATTTCCGGATGCTGATATGACTTTTAATTTTCGCTCTAAGAGTTACCACCGTTACATGGAAATCTTAAAAGATGACACTCACTTTGTTTGGACTGAGGTCAGACAGACTCTCAAAGATTACAGGCCTGACATGGTTGGTATATCAATTTTGTCAGTAGAGGTCGGTTCAGCACTAAAGATAAGTCAGCTTGTTAAAGAGTACAATCCTAGTTGTTATGTCCTTTGGGGGGGGTTGCATCCGAGCTTTTTAACCGATGAGAGTTTAATGCTGCCTGAGGTTGATTTTGTAATAAGGGGTGAGGGTGAATATCCCACTCTTGAGCTTTGCAGAGCGCTTGAGGGACGTATGCCCTTAAACTCTGTTGAGAGTCTTTCGTTTAAGGAAAATGGAAATATTATCCATAACCCTGTGCGCATGGCAGTGGAAAATGTGGACGATATCCCGTTTCCTGCCCGTGATTCGGTACTGTATCCTGAGACATTTGATTTCAAATCACTGGGCAGTATGATTGTTTCACGGGGGTGTCCTTTTAGGTGCACATTCTGTTCGTCAAGAAATTTCTGGGATAAAAAGGTGCGAATGAGAAGCCCAGGCAATGTTATTAAGGAAATACAACTGCTTAAGGAGACCTATGGCACTAACTTTATAATGTTTTGGGATGACTCATTTACTATCAACAGAACTGTCATAGAAAAGTACTGCAAATCACTCATAGAGTCTAAGGTAAACGTAAGCTGGAAAACTGCTACGCGGGCGGATTTGATAGATGAGCCACTTCTTGAGCTGATGACAAAGTCAGGGTGTGTGAAACTTGAAATAGGGGTGGAAAGCGGAAGCGACCGAATAAAAAAAATAATCTCTAAGGATGTTTCAAACGAACAGATTAAAAAAGCTTTTTCACTTATCTCTAAAAAAGGAATCGGGGTTGGCGGTTTTTTCATGGCCGGATTCCCGGATGAAACACTGGAGGACCTTGCAGAAACCTTTAAGCTTATGCAGGAACTTAAGGCCGGGGAGCTTGCCTTTAATATTTTTGACCCTATGCCGGGAAGCAATGAGTACGAAAAGTGTATAGCTGAGGGACTCGTTCCAAAAAATCCGGATTGGACAAATTTCCCCTTTTGGCCTGATGCCTATTATGTTAAAAATATTAAAAGAGAGGATTTTGACAACTACGTAAACATGATAGCCAGATGGCTTTACGATTACAATAACAAATTTACTACAAAGCTTAAACGAAGCAAACACCTTATCCGTTACTTGCTGAAAAATGACCCGGTGTTTTTAATCAAAAAAGTTTTCAAGTATCTTACAAGGCGTAAAAAGGTTCATTCGGCATCTGTTACGGGTAACTGACAGTGGCTGATAAATGACAGCGGCCATTTTTATTTGTCTTTCAACTCTGCTGGGATTGGCAATTGAGAGATCCTTTGGTTTTTCCAAAAACTCATGGATTAAGCTCTCATTTGCCTTAATCATCGGTAATTTACTTTCTACCTGGGGCGTGTACATTTTATCGGCATTTGTTGGTTTCAATATGATATCCGTGCTGAGTGTTGGCGTTATTCTGTTGTTCCTTGCAGTGCGTTTTATGAGTGTTTCCTCATTTAAAAGTCCGGACTTTAGTATGTCACACGTGCAGGCATACCTGTGTATGGTCATTATGCCGTTTTTCATTTTTGGCATGTGGGAAAGAGCTGATGGCAGTGTCATGTTTATAGGAAATTATAACGATATGGCTTATCACATGTCTATGATTTCCTCATTTATCGAAAAAATGGATTTCCCGCCTGCAAATCTGCAATCAGCCGGAGATGCGTTAAGGTATCACTATCTGGTTAACTTTAACTCGGCAATACTGATGCGTTGCGGGATGCCTTTGTTATACTCTGTGATTATTCCTCAGATTCTGTATAGTTTTGCTCTTGTTAACATTCTGTATCATTTCTGTAAAACCATGCTCAAGACGGAAACAGCGGTTTTCTTTTCTTCAACGTTAATAATTATGGGGCACACGGGGTTTTTTAATATTTTGTTTGCTCTTGTTGGGTTTCCTGTCACCCATACCCCGCTTAAGCTTTCCTCGTGGCTTAGTGTCAGAGAGGAGATGTTGAGGCCGTTTTATAATTTTCTGGATGTAATTATAAACCTGTTTCACCCCCAGAGACCGTTTTTATTTGGGTTTCCTCTGGCACTCATAATACTGTCTGCTGCCAGCAAGGAACTGATTAAAGAAGATGATGCCGATTATGATAATCTCTTTATGATTTCACTGTTTACAGGGCTTATGCCTCTTTTTCATATTCATAGTTTCTTTATAGTCTGTCCTATTATCGTGATAATGTTTTTGTATATGTGTAGTGATAAAAAAAGAGCATTCATAGCGTTATCCCCGCTTTTATTAGGGGTGTTTCAGATAGTTTTTTTGTTTTCAGGTTTAAAACCTTCATATTATGCCGGATTTGACGTGCATAAACTTGGAGGCGGGCTGAATGAGATAAAGCCGCTTAATTCAGAAATTATCGCAAGAGTAATATTTTGGATAAGAGCTGGTGGTGCTGTCCTTACCACAGGGCTTTTATCGGTATTTTTATATTTCAGAAGGTATAAGGAATCCTCAATTGCAATGGGCAGAAAAAATGTCTTTCTCATTGTTTCTCTGGCAGTTACGTTTTCATTTTTTTTATTGATAAATTTTTATCGTTTTAGTCCGGCATGGGGAGACAGTAATAAGTTTTTCTTTTATTTCGATTTAATCTTATCGCTTTTTGTAGGAATACAACTGAGCAATATGTTTAAGAATGGAAACATTGTTAAAAAAACAGCGGCAGTTTTAATCATAACACTTGTGGCTGTGCTGCCATTTTCAACTGAGTTCCACATTATTTTTACAAAACCAAAGAGTGTGTTATTTAGTGCCGGGGATAGAATTACGGCAAGGTGGATAAAATCAAACACAGCTAAGGATTCAATTTTTCTAACAAGCAACAGTGTAATACATTTTGTCCCCTCCATAGGGGCTCGTGCTGTAGTGGACGGAGCATATAACTGGGAGGTGGGGTATGACAAACCTGGCAAGAGGGACGATGTAGGAAAGATTTATTTAACCGGAGACCCTGAACTTATAAAAAAATACAATATAACATACATTTTGGTAAGCCAGTATGAACTAGACTCACTCAGTGTAAAGTATGACAAACTTGCACGATATAGGTTAGTGTATGATGCAAGTATTGATGGGCATAGCTTTAAAATATATGATGTCAAATAAAAAACCTGGGGTTAAGGGAGGGCAGCGCCCTCTCTTATTCAATTACTTTTTTCCCCTGAGCATTTCATTAACAATATCCAGATTAATCCGGGCAGGCTCCATCCCCGGGTCATATTTAAGTGCATTTTCAAACGCGGTACGTGCCTCATCTGTTTTTCCAACCCTTAACAGGGCAATCCCAAGACCATTAAAACCAATGGAAATATTGGGGCCGGCTATTGGTATTGATTTCTTGAAATACCAGATGGCATCTGTCACTCTGTTAAGAGCCAAAAGTTCAAATCCTGCATTTATGTAAGGTTTACCAAATCCTGGTTTCAGGGAAATTGCTTTCTTATAGCTTATAAAAGCATCAACATGGTTTCCTTCTGAGGCTTTTATGTACCCAAGGTTATAGTATGCCATGTAGTTTTTAGCGTTTACCTCAATGGCGCGATTTGTGAGCGTTAAGCTGTCTCTCCAGTATGAGGCTTCAACCCTTGCAAAATGAGACAGAAGGAGTACAAGAATTGCTCCAAAGACTGTTATAGGAGGTTTTAATTTTGGAAACCTCTCAATCAGTTTGAAAACGCAAACCACTGCCAAAACAAAAATCCCTGTGTATGGGATATACGTGTATCTGTCGGCCATGGACTGAAGCTCCACCTGAATGAGACCTATTACAGGAAGCAGCGAGATAAAAAACCAACCCCATCCAACTATAAGCCACGGCATAGTTTTTATCTTTATCAAAGACACGGTAGTTATAGTAATTATTAAAACCGCTGAAATGATGACAAGCAAAGCTGGAATGCTTTCAGGCATAGGGTAAAAATTAGACAGTTCGGATGGATACACGGCAAGATACAGGTACTTAATGTATGACACCAGAGCGTTACCAGCTCTTAGAGAAAGCGGAAAGCGTTGAAGGGGCATCAGGTGCCCGCCACTTTTTTGGACATAAACCGTTATGACACAGGAGACGGCAGATAGGGCAAAAAAAGGGATTTTTTCTAGTACAATTGCAGCAGCTTTTTTTATAATCCTCAAATCTGTTCTGTTTGAGAATCTGTTAAGAGGCCAAAAATCCAGCAGCAAAAGCAGAACAGGAAGCGTAACTGCCATAGGTTTAGACATAAGTGAAAGGATAAAAAGAGTCAGCGTCAGCATATACCGGAGGATGTTTCCTTTACGCACATAGGAGACATAGCTAAACATGGTGAGAAAAAACCAGAAAGCGCTCAGCACATCTTTTCTTTCCGATACCCACGCTACCGACTCAACGTGCATAGGGTGTATTGCAAAAAGTGATCCGACTATTGCTCCTTGCAGCATATTCCCATGTAAAAGTTTAACAAAAAGGATAAACACCAGCAGAGAGTTTACCGTGTGTATTATAACGCTTGTGATATGATGTCCCATTGGGCGCATTCCGTAGAGTTGAAAATCCGCAAGATGTGTTAACCATGTAAGAGGGAACCAGTTGCCGTCGTTATCAGTGGTAAATGCCCACTTGATGCTCTCTTTGGTAAAACCCATTTGAACAAAAGGGTTGGCGGTTATGTAGCGGTTGTCATCGTAAATAAGAAACTGGAAATTCCTTGTATCCTGATACACATAGAGGGTTAACACTATAATCAAAACTGAGTAAATGACCCCATGTATCCACAGAGACCTGGGGCTATAAGAAAAACTATTTTCAGCCATTTACCAGATATTATAACTTAAAGGGAATATTAATGGGTTATTGTAAAATGGTTAAAGTTGACGGATAGAATTTGCTGGTGGTTTAATTTCAACAATAGGTGAAGTACAGTACCAGTGAAACGGTTATTAAGTAGTGTAACTTGATATATGGCAATTGTTGCAAATATTTCTATTGTTCATTATAATGATATAACATGAGAAATAAGAAGATTTTCATAATCCTGTCGAGTATCGTCGCATGTCTTTCAATAATGGAGTATATAGCCGGTCTTATTTCCTTCGAAAGATATAACTGTCCACTTGACAGAGTAAATTGGGATTCTGAAAATCCTACGGTTAAGGATAAAGAAGCAGTAGCTTGTTTTATGAAACTCCTCAGTATCGAGAGCAATGCACTATGGGCAAAAGCACAGGTGGATTTCATAGTTAAAAACAATATTATAACTGGCACATAAGATATAATTATTTCATGCTTTTTAACTCATATGTCTATTTGTTTGCCTTTTTGCCAGCAACAATCTGCGTCTATTTTTTTCTCAATAAGTTAAAAAAAACCTTCGCTGCAAGAGTCTCTCTTATTTTAGCCTCTTTTATATTCTATTCATGGTGGAATATCTGGGATTTACCTGTGATAATTATAAGTATAATATTTAATTACACTATTGGACTAAGACTCGGAAAAACAGATATTTCCAGCGACAGGAAACGATTGTTTATAACCGGTGTATCACTTAATATATTGCTGCTGATATTTTATAAATATACCGATTTTTTAATTTTAAACATAAATACTGTTTTCAACACCAGCATTAACACACTTAAACTGACCCTGCCTCTTGGCATCAGTTTTTTCACCATAACTCAGATTGCCTACCTGTCTGACGCATACAAACAGACTGTTAAAGAGTATAAGGGTACGAATTATTCGCTTTTTGTGACTTTTTTCCCTCACCTGCTTGCTGGCCCAATACTGCACCACAGAGAGATGATGCCGCAGTTTGACAGAATGAGAAATAAAGTGTTTAGTTCAAAAAACACCGTAAGAGCTCTCGTCCTTATTGTAATAGGTCTGATAAAAAAAATTGCTATAGCCGATTATCTCTCTGCGTGGGCTGATTTTGGGTTTGACACTGCAGGAAATCTCACAATGCTTCAGGCATGGATATCCAGTTTGTCCTATACGCTTCAGATTTATTTTGATTTTTCCGGCTACACCGATATGGCGTTGGGCTCTGCACTGTTGCTAAATATTCACCTTCCACTTAATTTTAATTCACCCTATAAGTCGTTAAATATCCGCGAGTTCTGGAGAGCATGGCATATGACGCTGAGCAGATTTCTGCGTGATTATCTCTATATCCCTTTGGGCGGAAACAGGTGCGGCACGACACGGATTAATCTCAACATAATGCTCACTTTTATTATAGGAGGTATATGGCACGGAGCCGGATGGGGATTTCTTATCTGGGGAGCCCTGCATGGTTTTGCATACGCTTTGTATCGCTTCTGGCAAAGTACCGGTCTTAGGTTAACAAGACCAATAGCGTGGTTTTTGACTTTCAACTTTATAAACATAACATGGATTTTCTTCAGAGCAAAATCATTAGCCGATGCTGTTAAGGTTATCAAGGGGATGGTTAATTTTGGCAGCATAGAGGTTAAAACATTTCTTAATACGGCACTTTTATTTACTATGGATTTTATAAATTTGTTTCAGGACGAAGAAAAATTCCAGGCACTCGGCACTTTATTCAACTATTTTGCTGCAGATGCCGCTAAAATTCTGTGTTTAGCCATACTTATAACAGTGTGTGTCTCCTGTGGCAATTCAAATGATATTTCAAAGGACTTTTCCCCCAACTCAAGAAACGCTCTGCTGTTTGGTTTTTTAGGGGCAGTTGCCATTATGTTGCTCCATACAGAAAAACTCTCAAAATTTCTGTATTTCAATTTTTAAACAATGAGAGCCCTATGAAGATCAATATTTATAAAAAATGGATAATCATTTTCTTTTTTATATTATTTTCTCCTGTTTTTTTCAATTTAATTATTGATTCAAACGGGTATTTGCAAACTATAAAAGTTAACAGGCTAAATGCAAACAAGTACGAAATCATATCAGAGTATGCAACAAAACTGTATTATGCAAGGCGGGCACAACCGGAGGCTTTAATGCTTGGCACATCAAGGATGATGGTTTTTAAACCCTCTGGTGTACAACACCATATAAATATGAAAACTTACAACCTGTCCCTTTCCGGTTCAAATGTTTACGAACAGTTCAGCTATTTTTACTATATGGTTAAAAACTACAACATAAGGTATGTGATTTTAAGTTTGGATTTTTTTTCATATAATCCTGAAAATAAAAACAAGATTGGTTTTACTGAAAGGCGGTTTAAGCATGGATTTTTGCTCAGTGATTTTGAAGCGGAGCTTTTGGGGCTACAGAGTCTGAAATCAAGTATCGACACTGTAAGGAACAACATTACCAGGAAATGTGAACCCATAAACTTGTCAGAGGGTTACAGCACGTGGTGTGAGAAGGAAAAAGCGTTGCAGGAATACGGCGATATAATCATCCAGCGAGACATGAAAAACTCCCTGCGGGTGTTTTCCACAGACCCGCTTGGTTACAATTCTGAGGCATTTAGAAATCCTGATTCAATTAACGATAATCTCCGGCTTCTTAAACGCATTGTTGACACTTGTAAGGAGCGGAGAATTACCCTGAAACTCTATATCAGCCCGGTGTATAAGAATCAGTTTGATTTAATATACGCAATGGGACTAAGTAAGACTTATGAAAAGTGGAAATATGAAATAGCGCAACTATCTGATTACTACGATTTTACAGGACGAAACACTGTCACATCAAATCAAAACCTGTGGTGGGACACCTCGCACCTTAAGAGTCAATACGGTAAGTACATCTTCGCACGTATCTTTAGCGATAACCAAACATCAGTTCCAGAGGATTTCGGCATACTTATGACAAAAGAAAATGTCACACAAAACATTGCAAAACTCCACACCCAGGTTAGATCTAAAGACATAAAACAAATCCTACAATTAAGCGGCGATGGCGACGATTAAACAGTGAAATTTTACCCAAACTCCTATTTTTCAATTAGTTTAGATCGTGGCGAGAAATATAAACGCAAGTTCAAACCAGCTATCCACTCAGTGTAATCAGGGGACTTATTCATTTCAAAAGTGCCGCCAGCTGCCAAATATTTTGTAATCAGTTTGAGTCCATGAACGTTTATATAGTATCCTATTCCCTTTACGGTTGAACCCTCGTAAGTGTTGCCTCCTACATGAAAATCCTCAGGATAGGGAAACATAGGTGCATCATCGCTCTGGGAATTAAAATATCCGGCTGAAAACTGGGCGTCAATAAAGTAATCCCTGCATTGGTTTACTTGAAAGTGTGCAAATGGTCCAACCGAATAATAAATGTTTGGGCTATAGTAACCGCCATATCCGTGAGTATAAAATCCCGAGTTGCTATTAAAATGTGAATCTGTAAGAGCAATTCCCGTTGAAAAACTGGTTGCGTCAGTCATAAATGTGGCACCAAGAGAGACATTGGCGTGATACGCAGAGTTTTCAATCACACCTATTCCGTTGTAGGAGTCAAACCCACCCTTTATTGATATCCAAAACGGTTTAAACGGTGTAATAACAAGCTCTCCTTCAGCTCCGGTCTTTACCACCCGTCCCCACTTGTCAGTGCCGTAGGGGTCTTTTAATCCAATATAGGACAGGATAGACTCTGCAATTGGCATCCTGTGAAGGTTAATATTCCAGTGTGCTGTCCCTATGCCAGCATCAAGAGTGATTGTTGGATCGATGGGGCCATTAAATGGTGTTGTACCCAGCTTTATGGCATAGTGAAGCTCTCCTTCTTTTTCCAGTTTTACCTCCGGTGTATAGACATAGGCTGAGGTAATAAGAGATACGGGGTTTAATACGTTTCTGTAGGTGCCGGTAAATGGCAGTGGGGGAGCAGTACCTGAGAATAAGTGTTGATCTGTAAATGATGCTGTTATTTTCTTATCGGGAGCTATTGTAAATGAGTAGCTGACAGGAATTGAATATTCCCAAAGTCTTGAAAGCCCGCTGTCACCGCTTTTAACCCTTATTGAAGACGACAACGAAAGCACTGGTTTTTCGTAATTATAGTAGCAGGAATCTGCACCGCAATATGAGTAAGCAGCACGCATAGTTTCACCCTTGTCAAAAAAATAATCTCCGGTTAGTTTTTTAAGTTTTTCGTCATTCAGTGTCAACAGTGTGTTGGCAAATGATTCTGCTTTTTTTATATCACCACTGTCGTTATAGGCAGATAAGATTACCTGAGCAGTGGCAGGGTCCTTTTTAGTCTCAAAAACAGATAGAAACACAGGCAGTGCGTCACTAACCCTTCCCTGTTTATATATGCTCCAGGCTAAAAGCGTTGTATCATTATCATCACCGCCGCTTATCTCTATTGATTTCAAAGTATATTGTTCTGCCTCTTTATAGTTTTGTGCATCAAAGGCCTGTGAGGCGTTCTCTTTATATATGCCGGCTTTTATGTCTTTAAAATCCGCCGCCGCTTCATACTTCTCAATTAAAGCCAAAGCCTCGTCAGTCCATTTTAATTTGACAAGGGTGTATATCAGCCCTGAGACATAATCTGTATCATTAGGCTCAATAGCGTGAAGTTTGGAAAATCCCTCATAGGCTTTATCGTACTTTTCAGTGTGGTAAGCGTGCCATGCAAGTGCCGAAATTGCTGCAACATCATCAGGGTTAATTGAGAGTATTTTTTTTGCGATAGATTCGGTGTTTTCCTTATCATCATTAAGCTCATCGTGAAGCAGTGTAAGTTTTATTTCAACAAGTGTTTTAGCATAGTCCTCAGGCAGTCTGTCCCGCTTTTCCTCTGCTTCAATCGTTGCTAACTCATCTGTCAAAGACATCAGGGGTTTAAGCGAATAGAACACTCCCTTGCGAATTCCCCATTCCTTAGGGCAGGATTTAAGCAGCCTCTGAAAAATTTCCAACGACTCTGTTTTTTTACTGCTTTTGCTTAAAAACTCACCTGCATCAAAAAAAGTGCCTGGAAGTTCACACTTCATTAAGTAGTGTCTATGTGTCTGTGTAAGATTAAGGAGCTCTGTAACGTTACCGGCTTTTACGGCTTCTTTAACCTGTTCAGGAAAAAATTCCTTATCTATTATCTCTTGCACCTTCTGACGGTCTTTACCTTCAAGCATATTTAGATATAATTCAGCCTTAACAAAATCTTTTTGGGCAATCATCACCCATACAATGTCCGATACAACATCTTGCAGCTTATAACGTTTATCAAGAAGTATATCATAATTAGAAAGTGCAAGCTCAGCCTTTCCAAGTTTTACATAACAACGTGCCAATCCTAATGTTGCCTCTAAAACACTTTTTTTGAAGGTTTGAGCATATTTAAAGAGATCGACGGCTTGTTTGTAGTTGCCTATTTGATAATACTGCCAGCCCTTATAGGCAAAGTAAGAACCGTCATTTTTTTCATCCCCTGCCGTCACATTATCTGCTGTCACATCCTCTGCAATAGCTTGATTGTGACATGACAAAACAACAACCGCAATAAAGACAAGCAGTGTTTTTATGGATTTCACAAATCGTTGCCCTTTTTAACGAGAAGATAGAGGGTGTAGGAGTAATAATTTTCCTTTTCGTTTGCAAGCTTATCTTGTGCTTCTTTAGATAGTTTGGCACTTAACTCCCCGTCTCCCGACTTTGAAAAGGCAAGAGAATATATGGCATAAAACCCTGACGGGGCTGTGTCAGCGGAGGCTGATGCTTTAGTTGCATTGTCAGAAAGATCAATCTGAGCCGGAATAGCACCGGTTTGCTTATATATTTTTGAAATCTCTTTCAGACCCTCCTGATACGGAACAACTTTGTCCAGTGAAAGATAAAGAAAAGTTCTTATCGCATCATAACCAAACACCTGGAGGTTTTCACTGCTAAGTTGAAGTCCCTTACTGGTCAGGGCAATCCAATCGCCTGGCAGCTTATACTTACTGAACGTACACTGCCCCAAAATGGTAATGGAGTCTTTATATGTTTTTTCCCAAAATGCTTTGTCATCAACACTTGCAAACAGCTTGTATGCCGGAGGGATTATATAAGAGGGGTTTAACGCTATTGAATCATTTTTTGTAAATCCATAGTAACCTGGAAGTAGAACGTTCATTCCCTGCCATTTGATTGAAAGATTTGACCTTACAGCTCCAACTATTTTTGCACCTTCTGTCTTGTAAGCGTTATTTTGCCACTTGTTTGCTGCCTTAATCAGGGCAAACGCTATTAGAACGTCGCCATCTGTGGCATTGTTATAGTCAATCACATCCCATTTATCGTTTGCTCTTTTACCCCAGCTCCACACAGACAGATTGTCTTTTCTGACCATGAGGTTGTTTTTTGTCCATTTATAGAGCTTGTCAAAGGTACCTCTGTCATTATATAAAACACTAAGCAGCATCCCATAGCCCTGTCCTTCGGAGTGGCTTATCTGCCCCTGATAGAAGTCAACCACGCGACCGTCGGCCTGGATAAACGTGGATTTGTATTTTTCCCAAAGCGCATTATCATCTGCGCCGGATGATGTGCAGAAGAGCATTGAGAGTATTACACTAACCACTATGGTCCGTATTTTTACCAACGTTCAACCTCCTTTTTCTATATGCTTTCAATATAATATACAAAGTAGAGCCTATGACTGTCACGGCTAATCCAATGGCTACATAGTATAGCCACGGATAAACGTACAAGTACATATCCAATTTTGATGTTGCACCGGATTTACCGGCAAAATATCTTCCCCCGACATTTAAAGAATTTACTTTAAAGTTTGGCGGAGTAAGGTCTATCAGACTCAAATCTCCTTTGCAATCTCCCTGAACATTAGGATCTAAAAGGGCATCAGAGAGAGCAAAAACATCTTTTGTCGTTGCGGCAGTCAACAGTATTGCTGTCCTGCCCTCGGCATATGGCGATTGAAATTCCATGAGAGCGCCTTTGCCCTCACTTATGCTAACTGTTTGCTTACTGAGGGCAATAGTTATCTCATCACTCCAACTCTTTACAACAGGATATGGAATCACAGACTTGGCAGTGAGTTTAAGTGGCGTTAACTTTTTAATATTATCAGGCAGAGTGCCGGTGTCTCCAATTATGATAACCTCCCCTTTCCAGTTTATTGGATTAGTGTAGGTAAACTTTGTCTCAAACAGAGGGTAGCCGTTTTTTTGAGTAATAAGTCCAATTAAGTTAAAAGCTGCGGCTATGTTGTCTAAATTAGCGTTTGTCAGATATAACAGTGATTCAAAGCCATCCGGCCATCGTGTGACAGGAAAACCGCTGCTCATAAAAAGTTCCAGCTTTGGTAAATCCACGATATGAGGCATTGCCGGAAATTTCATCGAGGATTTCCCGAATATGGTCAAAAACAGACTCCTGTCCTGAGGCAACTCACAATTCTTACTGACCGAGGGCACCATAATGGGTTCAAAAGTAAGCAAATTGGAACCCACTTTAAACATATGCGTAGGTATGTTTATCTTGTAATCCTCAATGATTGCGCCATTTTGGTTATCAAGACGTATTGCAGAGACATGTACGTTGTTTATTAAAATATTCAAAACAGAATCGGATCTCATTCCGGCACCATATGCGGTTGTCAGAATAATCTCTGCGTATTGATTTGGTTTTATGAAAAAATCCGGCGACAGACGGAAAGAAATATCCTTAGACATTGAGTTAAATCCCTTAAAAGTATAATCGTTGAAATCCATGGTCTTAAAGCTGTACTTTTTGTTTGGAACGATTGTTTGTCTGCCTCCGTAGAGGGTGATGTCTGGGAGAGTCAACTCAGAAATAGTCGTTTCGCTGGTGTCAGGATATGGAAGGGAAATAACAGACATTGTTTCTGCTGCCAGTTTCACCTCATCTACGTTTTTACCGGAGATTACAAGAAGCATATGCTGCGTGTCAGTTTTTTCCCCGGCTGGTAAACTCATAACTTTAAGAAACGGCCCCTTAATTTCACTTAAGGCGACACCTTTTTGCTTAAGATAATCAGTTATAAAGCTGCTTTCTCCCACGATAACATTGTCAACCCCTGGTTTAATATCTTTAGAGACAGTAAAGATCACCTTTTTATAGTCGAATTTTTTAGCAATGCTTGATGCCACTATGCCGACATTTGTGATCATGTCCTCTTTAGTGTTTGACACAACGACATTGATCTCGCCATATGGCAGAATTTTGGGGTCAAACAGAAATTTATCAAGGGATGATAATTTCTGAGGCACGGGACGCAGGGAGTACTGAAGTTCTAAAAAAGCCTGGTCAAGCTTTAGCGTGGTCCAGAGCTCTTTGGCACACGTATCTTCACACTCATTGGTATAGTGCTGGGCCACCTCAAAAGTCAGGCGATTATAACCCGAATCAAACAAAAGTTCCGGTAAAACTATTTTAGCGCTTTTATCAGGAAACTGGGGATTGAGACTAAACTGCTCCACAGGAAAGCCGTTTAACCTGACAACCATGCGGGATCTGTTGGGTAAGAGTGCTGTTGAGTTGGTGTAACTGAATTCAAGTACTGCTTTTTCCACTTTCCATCTCTCAGGAATTGCTATAGATATTTCAGCCGCAGCGCTTGAGCATTTAAGATCCATTGCTTTAACGGGAGATAGCTTATATAAGGGAAGTTTGATTACCTCTGCCTCAGCAACTTGTAAAAATAAAAATAGCCATAAGAAGTACATTGCTATCAGAGCAAATACGCTCTTTGCTTTCATGTTAGTTAAACATCTCTTTTTATTGTATAATTCCAGCGACAAATGTATCAAATTTCCGGCATATAAGTCAAGCAGTGCTCCGGTTTGGCCTTAAATATTTCCACTGTCGTTTGATTAACTGAAAAATCATCTGAAAAATTACCGCAAAGCTCTTTTTAGTGCCTGTGATTCCCAGGGTTAAGAGGACAAAAATTATTCTTAAGGTATTTGGAGTCTTTCTTCTTTTATTCCAGAAATCCACCCACCTCTGGCTGTCACCGTAAACCAACCCTACGATTGTTTTAAATGTTTCCTCATTTAAAACAATAAACTCACAACCGCAAAGAATATAGGTTCCCTTTTGGAAAATTCTCTGAACTCTTGCCTGAACAGAATATAGGTTTCCGTAACTATCACTAAAGGAGATGGTAACTTCATCAAGTTGTTTTAAAGAAGCTGAAAGACCAAGCTCAACACTTGCGCCAGAGAGGGAGAGGTCAGTAATTAATCCTGCAACAGGTTCATTTGATTGCGGCAAGTAAACGCTTGTCTTATAATTTGCCCACAAACGATGATGGCGGCGCACTTGCCTGCGTTCAAAGAAAGCTCCAAGCGAGGCCATTGCCAAAATTAAGTTAAAGACGCTCCATGCTGACGTAACAGCTATAACATCTCTGTACAAAGGAAACTCAAACCACCTTATAATGGCAACCGGCACAGCTATGAACATTATTAAGGTCATAATTAAGAAAGGAATCGCCATTTTACTTAACGATTCACTCTCGGATGTTTGACCCTTAGGCGTTACCTTAAATGAGGGGGAACGAGGATTAAGCACCACGCCAAGCACTGCCGGAAAAAGATATATTGACTGTACGCTCTCAAACAGGTCTGAAAAGAACGGCCATCTGTACTTTCCTGAAATATACTCCGTAAGAATTAACGAACTCAACAAGTGAGGTAACGCATAAATAAGCACCTGTGATGTGGAGGCAAAAAATATCTTAAGGTTAAGCAGCAAGAAAGCTGCCGGTGCCACATAGAAAATAACCCTTGATATTCCAAAAAACCAAAAACCGCAGTCATTGATATAACAAATTAGCTGATAGAACTTAAGTCCCTTAATAAAAAGCGGGTTTTTTAAAATAAAAATCTGTACCATACCCTGTGCCCACCTGCTTCTTTGCAGGATAAAATCATCAAATGTCTCAGGGGAAAGACCACAAACCATGGGGCGGCCATAGTATATGCTGTTATAACCCATGCCATGCAAAGACAGTGCGGTCTCAGCATCCTCAGTAATTGTCTCTCCGCTAATTCCGCCAACCTCTACAAGGTATTTTCTTCTCATAATGGCGGCAGAACCGCAAAAAAACGAAGCATTCCAGAAATCAAGCCCCGGCTGCCCTCCGCGGTAAAACATCTCGTTTTCAGCGGGCGCATCCGCAAATACGGCAAGGTTTTTCTCCACTGTGCTTGAATTGATGAAAAAGTGGGGAGTCTGAACAAAGGCAAGTTTTTCATCTCTTATGAAATATCCAACGGTGTTTTTCAATATGTCTTTTGCGGGAACATGATCGCAGTCCAGAATCAGTATGAGGTCAGAATTAGTATATCCAAAAGCATGATTAAGATTACCAGCCTTTGCATGGATGTTTCGTTCTCTTGTGATGTAGCCTGCGCCAAACTCTCTGGCCATTCTTCTGAATTCATAATGACGCTCCCATGCCGCTGTAGAAAGTTTAGGATTGCTTCTTCTTGCCATAGTACCGCCATCATCAAGCACATAGACGTGGAGCTTGTCTTTAGGATAATCTACCTGAAGCGCCGCAATTACCGTTACTTTGACTAATTCAAGGGGCTCGTTATACGTCGGAATGAATATGTCCACTGAGGGATATAACGCGGTGTCAGCAGGCAAAGGCACTGGTTCATTTTCCGTGGGCCAGAGGCTTACAAAAAGCGACAGAAAATGTAGAGTAATCCCATAAAGTTCAGCCAGATATAGCAGACTCATCCCTATAAAGTCCGAGACGTCAGTATATATAAGCGTTTCAAAAGTCCGCCAGTACAGATACCGCAGTGTTATGAGAGAAGCAATAAGCATAAAATGAATACGCCACGGTGGATATTTAAACTTTTTTATGCGGTTAAAAACTATCAGTATTGCTATCAATCCCCAACTAACTATCGCTTGTGCATAAATGGGCAGGAGTAAGCCAATGATGTGAAAATACAGCAACACAGCTGCGCCTAACGCTATGTATATGCCAACTGTATAGCCCTTCCTTGTTAGTACGAAGTGTCTGTGTATGAAGTGCCTAATTGGTATCCTTATCTACTCCATGATGTAAAGTGCGCTTTTGGGGAGCATCAGGAGCTGTTAGTACATTGATACCCCTTACAATCAAAAAGACCACAAGAAACGTCAATACAAGATAAATTATCATTTTGACATACTGGGAACTTTTTTTCTTTTCCGGGTGCACAGCAACAGTTTCAGCAGCCTCATCTTTTTCTATTTCATTAGGATTCCAGTAGGCTTTGTATATCTTAAACTCGCCGGATTTTCCTTTAAGAGACGTTGTCTTAACAAACCTGCAGAATATTTCATCCTTAGCCTCTCCGGCTGCGATCTTTGCATTCACACGCTCTTTCATAGCATGGTATGTTTCCTCGGAGATATAAATCTCACTGGGATTGGCCTGACTTTCAAATCTTGATGCAACATTAACGACATCGCCAAATATGTCGGTTTTTTCCACAATGCCCTGTCCGGTATGTATGCCGATTCGAATAAGAATAGGGACTACTGATATTTTTGCAAGATTAAACTCATCAATTGCTCTTTGTATTGCTGCTGCTGCCTCCACTGCATCAGAGGCATCCTCAAAATATGACATCGTGCCGTCTCCCATAGTTTTTACGAGTGTCCCATTGTTTAGGGATATAATTGGAAACACGATTTCATTGTGCTGCTTAAGTATTGTTCTGTGAAACATATCGCCATGTTGCTCGGCAAGGGCAGTTGAACCTTTAAGGTCGGTAAACATGACCGTTATGATTTTTACGAATTTATTCTTAAATAACTCATCAAGCTTCTCACGCTGCGAAATAATATCTTCTACGCCTAATTGCTCTGCTGAACCCTTCTCTTGTGCGCCCTCTCCTACAATGCCGTCTTTCTCGCCCATTGTAACTGTACCTCCATACTACATTTTCTGATATGCAGCAAATGTTATGATAAAAACCCAAACTAAAAAATTAACTGCATTATAAAACAACGATAAGATAACACAAATACGGAAATACGTCAAGTTTTTTCAGGTGTTATTGACAGAGGTTTTCATTCTAAATTGCGTAAAAGGTAAAATGACATGAATTCATGTTATAGGTTTTTGACATTTATCTCAGTCACCATTATAATAGAATTTGCATAGAAAAGCTTAACAGCAGCAAAGGCATAGGTTATTAAATGGAGGAAAATATCACAGCAACAGGTAATTACAGTCTAATCCGCAGTTTGCCGCTTTGGGGGTTAATTATCTCTGTGCTGTATCTAAGCACTTTTGGGGGATATTTGGTTTTTCATACCCTTGCTGAGTTGTTTTGTGTGATTATAGCATTTTGTATTTTTATTCTTTCCTGGAACACACGCCGGTATATGCAAAATAACTATCTTTTCTTTATTGGCATTTCGTACCTTTTTATTGGCAGTCTTGATATATTGCACACACTTACCTATGAGGGTATGAATTTAATACACACTCACAGTATTGGCGAGACAATCGAAATATGGATTTCTACGAGATACATTGAGAGTATGTCCCTGCTTATTGCTCCACTGCTCTTATACAAGAAAAGACTCAGCAGTTTTTATATATTTAGTGCTTATGTGATTGTAACCATGCTGGTGTTTGTCTCAGTTTTCATATTAAATAACTTCCCAGAGTGTTATACAGAAAGAATCGGGCTTACCCCATTTAAAAAATGCAGTGAATACCTCATTTGCTGCATTTTAGCAGTTTCGTTGCTGCTACTGTTTAGAAAAAGGAGTTTTTTCGATAAAGATGTTTTAAGACTATCTGCCGCCTCCATATCTTTTGCAATACTGACAGAGCTATGCTTTACAACTTATATCGGTTTATATGACTCGATTAACATGATAGGTCATTTTTTTAAGGTGTTTTCCTACTATTTCATTTATAGAGCCATAGTTGTGACGGGCATTAATAAACCCTTTGACCTGTTGTTCAGAACTCTGAAAATAAGTGAGGATTCACTTCAAAAAATTAATACCGAACTCGAACAAAGGGTTGAAAACCGTACTATGTTGCTTTTGGAGGAGATTCATCAGCGGAAAAATATCGAAAGTAACCTTGCCCGTTTAAACCGTGTGTATGCCGTTGTAAGTGAGACAACTCATCTGATTGTGCACGTTTCCAATAAAGGAGAGCTACTGGATAAAATATGCAAGGTGGGGGTTGAGCAGGGATCTTTTATGTTTGTAGCAATAATCAGATACAACGAGTATAACTATACTCTTGAACCTCTGACTTTTAGCGGACTTGCAGAGAGTTATCCGGACTCAGTGACCCTCGTTTCAGAGTGTGATGACAAGAACTCTGATCCGATTCAAAGAACCATTCAGACTGGTACCTTCTACATATGTAATGACATCAGTTCTAACGAACCATGCTCTAAGAGGAAAGAAGAGGCGTTAAGGCAAGGGTATCAGTCTTATGCTGTGTTTCCCTTAAAAGTTTTTGAAAAAAATGAAGAAGCCATTATGTTTTACTCCGGAGAGCCGGATTTTTTTAGCGAAGAGGAAATCCATCTGCTTGATGAGTTATCCGGAGATGTTTCGTACGCTCTTGAAAATATGGAAAAGGAAAAGATAAAAAACCAGATAGAGCAGCAGAACAAAACGCTTGAGGAGCAGCTTGTCCGTTCTCAGAAAATGGAGGTCATAGGGCAACTTTCCGGTGGCATTGCCCATGATTTCAATAACATCTTATTTTCAATAACAAATTACATTTATCTACTGCTTAAGAACATGGATGAGATTCATCCACTAAGAAAATATGCCGAGGGCATACGATTAGCCTCGGAAAAGGCGTCTAATCTTACAAGATCACTTCTTGATTTCAGCAGAAAACAGGTAACTCAACCCAGAGTAGTTCATTTAAACGATGTTATATCGCACATGGAGCCGATACTGAGGCGTCTTATTCCTGAGGAAACAGAGCTCAGAGTGGAACTAACAGATGATAACCCCAGCATAATGGCAGACCCCTCTCAATTTGAGCAGGTGCTTTTAAACCTTGTGGCCAATGCACGTGATTCCATGCCTGAGGGAGGATTTCTAATTATAAAAACTGTGCTTGTTCAGCTTAACAGGCCCTACATTGGTAAAAGCCGCCGTGATGTCAAAGGCCCGTATGCGCTCTTAGTTGTGACAGATACCGGCTGCGGGATGGATGCTGAGGTTATGAGCAGGATTTATGAGCCATTTTATACGACTAAAGAGATTGGCAAAGGGACAGGTTTGGGACTTTCCACCGTGTATGGAATAGTGAAACAGCATAATGGCCTGATTAACGTCTATAGTGAGCCAGAATTAGGCACATCTTTTAAGGTGTATTTTCCGTTAGCAAATATCAGGGCAGAGCAGTTGAAGGTAGTGGAAAAGGTAGAGGTAAGGGGCGGAGATGAGACAATCCTGGTAGTTGAGGATGACCCTGAGGTTAGAAAGATTGTGGTAGAGCTCTTGCACGATGCTGGCTATAAAACCATAGAGACAAAAGACGGGAATGAGGCTGTGGAAACTTACAGAAAACACAGCGGAGAGATTCATATGGTAATACTGGACGTTATAATGCCAAAGATGAACGGAGAACAGGCCTACGATGAGATGAAAGCTGTAAAACCGGGTGTAAAAGCATTGTTTATGAGCGGCTACACCTTTGATTTTTTGTCAAACAGGGAGTTCACAACAGAGAAATTTGATTTTATATCAAAACCATTATTGGCAGAGGAGTTCTTGTCAAAAGTTAGGGAGATTCTTGATAAGTAGGGGCAGGCGTACATAAGCAATATAGTGTTGTCCCTTTTGCCGGAATACTAATTTGCCGTTGCAGCGCTTTAGAATGTTCTTTGTTATTTCAAGGCCAAGTCCTGTCCCCCTAAGTGAATTAACTGCAAGCTCATTTCTGATAAACACGTAAACAAAACGGGCATCTGACGACACTCTTATATTAATGAGGCCGTTTGAGTATTTAACTGCATTGTCAATGAGATTATATAGGATGTCTCCGATGTCGTTGGAATTTGCCGATATAACAAGAGGTTTAACATTTAAATGAAAGACGGTGTTGGTGTCAGAGAGTGCAAAGAACTCTGTTGCTTCTAAGATACAATCCATCAGATTGACATTCTCCTTTACCGTTTTCCCCTTTTCTCTGAGCATTTTAAAGGTGCGTTTTAAATCACCCTCTATTTTTTCGGTAGTTGTAAACAGCCTTTGAACTGCTTCTTTTTCGCAGGGATTCTCCTTTAGAATCTCAATATTTATTTTCAGAATTGAGAGAAAATTCCCTATCTTGTGATTAAAAGAAAGAAGGAGCATGTTAAGAAATCTCCCGCTGTTTTCAATGTCCCGTACAAATCTGGCAATAATCAAATACGTTATAAGAATCAGGGAAAGAAACAGCGAGGACTCTATCCCCAGAACTATAATGGCAAAATCCCTTATTTTATCTTCAAAGTATGCTCTTTTGACGTAAAAATATATCAGAGTTCCGTTTATGCTTTCCTCTGTCAACAGTGTCAAAGACTTCTTCTCAGTAAGTGTTTTATGGGTTGCCACAATATATTCCGGCAGCCCGCAAGATGTATTTTGCTTGTACTGGCGTATTGTTACAGAGAGTTTGTCTAATAAGAGTTCCTCCAGAGTTTTTCTGAAATACGTTACGCTTACAAAATTCAAAATAGCAAACCAAACCACACTGGTAAGCATAAATACAATCAGAATCTTGGTACCGGTGTGAAGTTGCTTCATAATCGGCGCAAACTCAGCACAAGTGGCTGCTAAGCCTGCCTGAAGCCGCTATATTGTGTCAATGACAGCAAATTCAGGCTCATGAAGGGGTAAAAGAATATCAGCCATAGCTTTAATCTTAAGCATTATGTCGTAGGAGTCATAGACATTAACGTGGGTTCCTGGTGGAATAACATCCATGTCCATTCCTCTTATAGCAGGGGGCGGATTGAAATTTTCCATTATACAGCAAAACCCCGTGATAACGGCCTTACCTGCCGGGGTTTCAACCATAACGCTCATACCGCCCTCGGTGTGAGCCGGAGTGTGAATCATGGTTATCCCGGGCAGTATTTCAGTGTCTTTGGTAAGCGGTTTAATCTGCCCGCTTTCCTCCACCTCAACAATATAGTCCTCCATGTAGCGGAAATCGAGAGGGTGGGGTTCATGGACTCTCACAAGCTCTTTTTCATGGACGTAGATGTTAGCGTTTACACATTTATCATCGTTTTCGCAGTGGTCGTTATGTAAGTGTGTATGCAGGATAATGTTTATATCGGAGGGGGCAAGGTTCCATTTAGCAAGCCCATCTTCAAAAGTATAAATCTTTGCGCCGAGAGCTTTCTGGCGCGCTTCGGAACGCCCTGGAGCAGCCTCACCAGTATCAACGACAATTCTCACACCCTCGCCCTCTATCAGCCAGCAGTATATTGGAATGTTATACATTTGTCCGTAGCCGTACTGATAGGTCATCATAGTTTTATCAAACAACTTTGAACCCATCACGATGGGATGAATCTTATACTGTGCCATAGCTGAGCCTCCTTGTTGTATTCTATTTTTGATTATACCAATTTGGCTTTAAAAAAGTAATTTTAACAGCCTCAGATTTAACTAAGACTGTGAGCTTATGAAAATCTTGATAATTTCGCTATGCTCAGTTGAAAGCTCTATAAATTCCATACCGATAAGAGAGTGGTCGTATTTGCGCTGAATGGTTCTTGAAAGGGCGTGTATGTTTTCGAGAGTTCTGTTTAGGAGCCGGAAAGTTACATAGAAATCCTTATTGAATTGGAATTCCTTGTCCGGTGAAGTTTGAATTCTGATAAAGCACCCTTTAAGGCTTATATTTAAAATTACGGCCTCATAAGTTGAAATAGTGGCAAGCTCCAGCACCTTTGCAGGAATTGTGACCTGCACTCTTAGTTGCTTGCGCTTTGCGACCTTTGGGCGTTTAAACGCACCGTATCCCCATAGCTGGAATCGGTTTATCACAACTTTTACCCTTGAGGGGGGAACTATGGTTTTTACGGCATATTCGTCCAGCGATGTATCTCTCTTAATTGCTACTGTTGGCACTGTGTTATTTTGCCTGAGGACTGTGTAGGCAATGGGAGCGTTTATCCGCTCTCCTCTTTGTGTGACAATTGCCGTTTCATTATTTGCCAGCTGCACATAGGTGCCGGGAGGATAAATGCCGAGGTTTTTTATAAAAACAGCGGAAATATCGGAATCAAGGCTGTCGTTTTTATTTAGGAACAACTCTTTTAGCGCAACCGTGGGAAGCATTGGCTGTCGGTAATACCTGCCGGAAACTCTGGCACAGTAGATGTCAGCCAGCGCCACTATTCTTGATACCTCAGCTATCGCCTTGTCTTTAAGCTTTGAGGGATAGCCGGTACCGTCAAGCATCTCATGGTGCTGAAGCACGGCTGTAAGCCACATGTCATCTGTAACGCCATGCCGTTTCAAGAGCTTAACGCCATCTAACGGGTGTTTGTTTATCTCCTCTTTCTGAAAGGGTGACAGCGCCTCCTCCTGAAAGTGGAGTCTTTCCTGAAGTTCTACCATCGCAATATTCATAGTTAAAGCAGCACATATCAGAGATGTACGACTCTCCTGACTCCAACCCATTTTCTTGGCCACTATTTCGCACACTATGGCTGTGTGGATGGGATGCTTGACCGTGTATCGGGACTCATGTTCAAGCATAATGGTACCAAGGGCTAAGTCCTCATCAATAGAGCAGACATCCTGTACAATTTGGGCTGAATTGCGGATTTTCTTCTGAAGCTCTCTTTCTCTTTTTAGGTTTTCAAATAATCCATCTATTTTTATGTTAAGAAGGTCAAGGTTTTCAAATGGTAAGTCAGAGTCAACTATCTTCTCTATGTCTATATCTTCGTCTTCTTCAAGTACAGCGTCATCTCCCTCTGGATCTATCACAAGTGCGCGGGAGATTTTGGCAACATCCTTTTCGGTCATGACATAACCACGCCCAAGCATTAATTGGCCGTTTTCATCGTAAATCGGCTTCTCAAGGGGTTTACCTACCATAGCCCCTGATATCCTGAGTACTCGCATCTTCATCGCTTCAATACCACCACCATGAAATATATCATTGATTATGTGTTTTTATCAACAGTTATAGTTTAGACAAAATTTGTTGCCGGCTGGCGTGAAAAATTGTATCTTTGCAACTTCAAAGCATCCTGTGTTACCATACTGCAAGAATATGCCGGAAATTAAAAATGAAGCCGTAGCGGGGATTTTGAGAGAACTTTCAAAGTATCTTCAGGGTAAGGAAAGTGCTTTAAAATTGTCTCTGATATCTTTTTTTTCACGCGGACATCTTCTCATTGAGGATATGCCTGGGCTTGGTAAAACCACGCTGGCTATCGGCATAGCGCGGGCGCTAGGGCTTACATTTGGCAGAATTCAGTGCACAAGCGATCTTCTGCCAACTGACATAACGGGCCTTTCTGTTTTTAACAAGTCCAAAGGGGAATTTGAATTTCGTAAGGGGCCGATTTTCAGCAACATTGTCCTCGTTGATGAGATAAACAGGGCTACCCCTAAGACCCAAAGCGCCCTCCTTGAGGCTATGGGGGAAAAACAGGTGACTATTGAAGAGACCACGTTCAAACTTGCCAGACCCTTTTTTGTCGTAGCCACTCAGAATCCGGTTGAACACTACGGAACTTTTCCCTTGCCTGAATCTCAACTGGACAGGTTTATGATGAAAATTGGTATCGGTTATCCGCACAGGACTGCCGAGATGGATATTATTAGGGGAGGCAGCAGACGTGAGGAATTGTACTCATTAGAGCCATTTTTAACCAGTGAAGAGTGTGTCAATATTCAGGACAGCATACGTAAGAACGTTTATATATCGGAAAAAATTCTTGATTATTCATTAAATATAATAGAAGCAACACGAACCAGCAAATATCTTACAGCCGGAGTATCCACCCGCGGTGCACTGGCCTTAGCCAACACAGCCAGGGCACATGCCTTCTTTAACAGCAGAGACTACGTTATCCCTGAGGATATAAAAGCACTGGCGGAGTTTACCATCCCACACAGGGTGCTCTTTAAGGAGGAGCTTGATACAGATAGCAAAAGGGAGATAATAAGATCGCTCTTAGAAAAAATCCCCACCCCTCTATAATAATACCAAGTGGCAGTCAGAGTATAACAAGGCGGCAAGGAGAAAGCGACGGAGGCGTACTTTTACAGGGGATTCCCCTTCAGGGGAGACGTTGAGGAGCTTTTGACGCATGCCAACAAAGTTAGACGATAGAATGCAGCATGGTATAAAGGTTAATAAAGCCGGTACCATATACATTGTACTGTCAATACTTATCGGCGTTTCAGCCACCAACACGGGTAACAATCTCATATACCTTATAACTGCTGCGATTTTAAGTTTTATGGCCATCTCCGGAGCGTTTGGTAGAAAAAATATCTCTACGCTTCAGGTCATGATTGAGTTTCCTGATGATTTGTATGCTAACAGGGAGTTTCCGCTGCGTGTAACGCTGATTAATCAAAAAACATATCAGCCAGCTTCTCTTGTAAGGGTAAGAGTCAGCGGTAACGAAATTCTGTTTCCATACGTTGCGCCAAACGCTAAAGAACAAAAAACAGTGCAGATGCAGTCTCCACAAAGAGGGCTTATAACCATTGACTCCGTAGAGGTTTCCTCGGTTTACCCCTTTAACCTGTTTACCAGATACCGTCAATTAAACACTAAAACCGATATAGTAGTCTATCCTGAACCCCTCAAGTGCAGCATCTCCGTGGCAGGTGAAAAAACAAGACTTTCCAAGGGCGAGAGTTCCTCAGACAGAACAGGGTATGATTCAGACCTAATCTCTGTGCGGGATTACGTGCCAGGTGATCCACTTAAATACGTTCACTGGAAAGCAACGGCACGCACAGGCAAACTTAAGACTAAGGAACTGTCCTCATTGACGTTTCAACCGGTTGTAATTGATTTTGAAAATTTTCCGTCCGAATCGTTAGAAACCAAGATTTCCGGTATAACTTACTTAATAGTTGAATTATCCAAAAATAAAACACCCGTTGGACTTAAAACTAAAGGTAAGTTTTTTAAGCCGGACACCTCAACTGTCTCAAGGCGCACCATACTCAAACACCTTGCCCTGATGCCCAAAACAGATTAATGTCTGATAGCGTAAAAGTACCATTTTAAATACTTAGGAAGCCATTGTATTATCTTAAAACGTGACTGTCCCTTTTCTCTGTCTTTCCAAGTGGTTGGAACCTCGGTGATTTTATATCCCGATGTATAAGCCTTTGCTATTATTTCAAGCCCAATCTCAAACCCTCCGTCGCTTTGTATTTCAAATGTCTCAAGCATTGTGCTCCGGTAGAGTTTAAAACTGTTTGTAGCATCGTAGGTTGGAACTCCGGCAAGCAGTTTAAGCGTAAGCCCTGCCGTGCGTGACATTGTCTTTTTTATTATGCCGCCACCTAGTTGCTTACCCCCCTTGCAATACCTGCTGCCGCAGACAAGATCAAACCCCTCATCCATCAGGCTGCACATTTTATCAACATCACCGTAGTCGTCAGACATGTCTGCCATTGTAACAAGTTTATAATCACCAATGGCAGTTTTTAATCCCCATTTGATTGCCTCACAGGCCCCTTTTTTTGGGTTTTTCAAGAGCTCTACAGATGCCCCGTTTTCCTTTAGCGCTTTTACCAATGGCACCGTGTTATCATCGTCATTGTCATACACAATGTATATGACATGAGGGGTTTTAACCGTATTTTCTATCACCGAAATTGTAGCAGATATGTTTTCCGCCTCATTAAAGACAGGTATGATTATGGCAAGTTTATTTTTTGTCATTTTGATAATTAATGTAACTTAAACTAAATTCCACCTATCTTTATCTGTTCGGCTATCCACGGGATTACCTCATCAAGCGATTCACTGAGAGTTGTTGTTGCCTCAAACCCTAAGATCCGCTTTGCCTTTTCAACATTTGGTACGCGCTTTTGTACGTCGTACTGAAAGGGTTTATCTGATACGTATCGAAATGGTTTTCCAGCGTTTATTTTATTCCAGATCATTTCAGCCAATTCAATTACTGTGGTTGACTGAGCTGTGGATATGTTAAAGTCATCGTTTATGGATTTTTCACTTTCTATACACATGCGGATTCCTCTTGTAAGATCTCCGGCATAGGTGTAGTGGCGGATTTGATTGCCGCCTCCCAATATATGAAGTGGGTCTTGTCCTTTCAGCACCTTTTGCACAATGTCCGGGACAACGTGGCTCATGGCAAGTTTCACGTTACCGGAGAGAATCTCCCTCTCCACTTTTGCTCTCTTTTCTCCAATACCAACGGCATTGAACGGCCTTATTATCGTATAGGGCAACCCGTATTGTTCGTGCGCTCCCTTAGCGAAGTACTCACAGGCAAGTTTCTGAAACCCGTATGTGGAAAGAGGCGGAGGACATTTTAGCTGCTCTCCCTCAGGGGTTGGGTATGTGCTTGTGCTTTCAAAAACCATAGAGGAGGAAAGAACATTTATCTTTTTCAACTTCTTGTTTTTAAATGCCCAGAGAGCCGCATCAAAGGATGCCGCTGTGATTCTTTCGTTTTCAGCTATCAGATCATACGCAAGCTCGTGAAACATTGATATGCCGCCAATGATTGCAGCAATTGCTGCCATTTGGTCACAATCCGATATTAACTCCTTAAGCAAATCCACATTTTTAACATCGCCCTCAACAAAGCTGTACGATGGGTTAGTGTCATAACTTTTTTCCACTTTGCCGTATTTAGAGTAGTTGTCAATTCCAACAACCTCATGTCCGCAATTAAGCAGCTCTTCTACCAGATAGCCTCCGACAAATCCGGCTGACCCTGTTACTAGTATCTTCATAATTAGAAATATCCCCCTTCACCAAAAAAATTCCAGATGTCCACCAGCACCTTTGATGTTTTGTCAATTTTGAGCCCCTTGTAGTTGCTGTGAGGAGCGCCCAGTATCAGAATATCAGAAGCCTCAATACATTCGCTTAACGGTACAAGTCTGTCATCTATGACATATGGGTCAGTGCAGAGCACTTCTTTTGCCTCAAACTCAAGGATTTTTTTAAGTTTATATGAAAGTGACTCCCTCTCATCGTCTATATCGCCCTTAAAGGCCATTCCGATGATTCCCACCCGCTTTTCCTTAAGATTATACTTGTCTTTCAGGCGGCCAATGATGAAATTAGGCAGTCCCTCGTTAATGAGCATAGCGGCATGGCCAAGGAAAAAATTATTGTTACTGAAGGCGGCAAGCTGCATGGTGTCTTTAAAAAGACACGGGCCTGCAGCAAATCCAGCCTTGGCAAATCCTGCCATCCTTGGGTAATGGTGTACTGCCGCATTATATACCTTATAGAAATCAACATCGTTTTGTGTAGCCACCTGGTAAAACTGGTTTGAAATAGAAAAAAGAATGTAACGCCACACGTTTGTAAAGAGCTTAGTTAACTCCGCTTCAAGAGGACTCAGCCGTATGATGTCTGTGGTGAGGGCGTTAAAAAATTCGCTTGCCTCATTAAATGATTTATCATCAAAGGCTCCTATTATCTGTGGCAGACTGCTTAGCTCCTCCATGGCTTTACCCTCTGCGATTCTTTCCGGACAGAAGGTCAGTGAGATGTGCTTGCCGTGTGACTGTAAAAAATCCCGGATTCTCTCCGTAGTTCCAGGATACACGGTGCTTCTTAGTATAATGTGGTGAGTGTCTGAGATATTATCCATAAGAGATAAAAACAGCTTTTTGAAAATTGTAAATTGCGGGTTCAAATGCTCATCCACCGGAGTGCCTATAACAATAACGACAAACTTACACAGACGGATATCGGTGTTATTATTTGAAATGAACAGAGTCTTGTTCAGCACCTCTTTGAGGGCACTCTCAGCGCCTGATTCCATAAACGGTACCTTGCCGCTTGAGACAGTTTTAATTGCCTCAGGGTTTATATCTATGAGTAGGACACGTTTGCCAGCCTTTGCCATAGTTATACCCATAGGCAGCCCAATGTGCCCTAATCCGCCAACTATGCAGAGATCGTACAACACTTCCATGTCAACGCCTCCTTGTTTATAATTTATGCTGTAACTCCGGACGTTGTAACTGTGCAACACGTATGTTAACAAAACAACTCATCGCTGTCAATAACAAATCACATCCCAAAATCCGCAGCACTTATAACTTAAACTTGTCCCGTAACACGTCAAAAACTATAATCATACTGTCTTCGTAAACCGGTTTACCAAACAAGTCGGTGTAAGTTTTAATCCACGGCGTAACATCTACGTACTCTACGGGATATCCTATCTCGTTTTTAAGATCTTTATGAAACACTACATATTTTACTTTTGAGGGTAATGATTTATACATGCTTACATGATAAAAATGCCTGAAGGCAATTAGTTTTTTTAGTACAGGGAGCTCACCCGATCGTGTCCACTTAAAGAGAGCGCCCACAAACCCTATCATAACGTATTGGCCGTGTATGCGCTGATAATTGGTATATTTAGTGTTATAGCTCCATTCATAGTACCATGGAACCTCTAAGATAGTTATGCTGCCTTTAGGAAAGCTTGCCAAATCATAATAAAATTTGGAGACTTTTTCGGGATGTAAACTGTACTCCGGGTTCGTACCATCATAATAAGCCTGAAATTTAGGATGATTTGTCCAGTTATTAGGAAAATAGTAAATGTTTTTTAATGGATTAAAAAAAACAAACAAAGCAAAAACCGCAAAGGAAAGCATATATGGCCCCCCCCTGGATTTTGTAATATTTTCGATAAAACCGTAAAAAGCGACAAGCCCTGCAGAAAGTAATAAGATAAAAAAAGGCTGCAAAGATAAGCAGTATCTTGCAAGCACCATTGGTATCGAAATACAGCTGGAATTGGAAAAAACACTGAAAACTACCTGTAGAACAAACAGAATAGACAGATATAGCAGGAACTTTTTGGGAATTTTAAAAATTGACAATATTCCTGCAATTATTAACATTAGAGCAATATAGAGCATTCGGTAATTATAGACCCCTATGAATAACTTAAATGTTTCGTAAATAGTATTAAGCGATACCCTGTCATGCCCTAATTTCCCACTAAGATCACTCATTCCTACTACTACAGGCAATGATAACAATATGCCCTGGCCTGCTAAAACAATAAAAAACAATTTAATTATTTCTTTAACTGGAATGTCATTTCTATATATCAATTTATCTCCCACCAAAATACACAATGGAGCAAGCAAAACAGGCAAAACCGTAAGGTGAAAATATGGGCCAATAATGGCGCAAACAATGTACGTCCATAACCATCGTTTGTCCCTGCCGCCGTGCAGCCACTTATAGAAAGCGATAAGACCTAAAAAAGAAAAAAACACGACAATAACATAAGGCCTTGCATATCGGCTGTAGAAGATATGTATAGGAGATATTGCTAAAAAAAGGGCAAAAATATTTCCAACCCTGCGGTTTATAAGATTGCGTACAACAAGAGGAAAAACAACAAGTGAGATAATGCCAAAAAACAACACCGGAGTGCGCACAACCATTTCAGAAAGAAAAAAGTTTTCAGCCATAAATTTATAATACGCAGTTAGAGGGATGCAGTAGTCACAGAATCCGAAATGAGAGAATATATGCCTGTAACTAAACGTAAAGATGGCATGAATTCCGTGCCATTCGTCATCGGCAATGATTTGGTCAGTTATCGTGTATAAACGAAGGAAACATCCTGCAACAACAGCAAGTATCAAAAGGTATTCCCGTTTTAAGAAAGAAACAATTCCGCTATTGAGCTTATCTATAGACATATTGAGACAATCTTAAAAGCCTCCGGAAAAACTATCATCAATGCACAGACCTGTCAAGGGCTCTGTACTGAATAGCCTCCGAGACGTGGTGGGCTTTTATTTCCGATGAGGCGTCAAGGTCGGCAATTGTCCGTGAGAGCTTTATGATTCTTGAGTATGCTCTGGCGGAAAGTGCAAGGCGTTGCATGGCCATGTCAAGAAGCTCTGTGGCAGAGTCGTTAAGGGAGCAGTATCTTTTTATGTGGCGGGTTTTCATTTGGGCATTAGAAAATATCTTGTCGTGCGCAAACCGCTCTAACTGAATCTTTCTGGCCTCAGTTATGCGTTTTCTGATTTGCTCAGATTTCTCACCCGAATAGTTAGATGATAAGTCTTTATACGGCACAGCCGGTACCTCAATGTGTATATCAAATCTGTCCAGAAGGGGCCCTGATATTCTTGCTCTGTACTTATGAATTTGAGGTGGTGAGCACGAACAGGCATGGCGGGAGTCTCCGAATCTGCCGCAAGGACATGGGTTCATAGAGGCCACAAGCATAAATCGGGCAGGCAGATTAATTGTGGAGGCTACGCGGGAGACGGTTATCTCGCCATCCTCCATGGGCTGGCGCAGGGCCTCAATAACGTTTCTTTTAAACTCCGGCAGCTCATCCAGAAACAACACGCCGTGATGAGACAGTGAGACCTCACCGGGGCGGGGAATATGGCCGCCTCCAATCAGTGCGGCATCAGATATTGTGTGATGCGGGGAGCGAAACGGCCTGGTTGCTATTAGGGGATGTTTATCTCTCAGAAGCCCGGCCACACTGTAGATTTGTGTTGCCTCAATTACCTCGGTAACTGTCATTGGCGGCAAAATCGAGGGAATTCTTCGAGCGAGCATGGTTTTACCAGAGCCGGGAGGCCCCATCATTATGATGTTATGGCCGCCTGAGGCCGCCACCTCAAGCGCACGCTTAGCGTGTTCCTGACCCTTTACGTCCTGAAAGTCCTCTTCATACAAAAAGCCACTATTGTCCATTTCCGCTAAATCCACAGCCGGATGGCTTGAAAGTTCCTGACCGTTTAAGAAATCCATAACTCCGCTAAGACTCTTCATCCCATAAACCGACACACCATCAACAATTGCCGCCTCATGTGCATTTTCCGCAGGCAGAATCACACCCTTATAGTGTAACTCCTTAGCCTTTATTGAAACCGACAAACTCCCCTTTACGGGTTTTATGCTGCCATCAAGTGAAAGCTCTCCGGTCAGGATATAATCATTGAGTTTTTCTGCGGGGATTGCACCCTCGGCTGCCATAATACCAATAGCAATAGCAAGATCGAACGAGGCGCCCTCTTTTTTTAAATCGGCAGGAGCTAGGTTAACCGTGATTCTCTTAAGTGGAAACGAAAACCCAATATTTTTAAGAGCTGCCCTGACGCGTTCCTTACTTTCTTTAACTGCCATATCGGGAAGCCCTACAATAGAAAAAGCAGGCATACCTTTTGGTACTATATCAACCTCAACCTCTACAATAAAGGCATCTATCCCTATAACTGTACTGCTGATTATCTTTGACAACATTGTGGCATAATTATATAGATAGTATGGTATAAAATTCAAGGGGTCGGTGACCCAAGGCAACAAAACATGGCTGTATTGCTTTACTCTTCTCTATGTTACATTAACCTTTACAGATTCACCTTCGCTTACCTATTAAGTGTGTTCTCCCCTTAATCTTTTTTCAGCGATCCTCACATATTGCGGTTCTTTTTCGATTCCAATCCAGTTCCGGCCATATTTTTGAGCTACAACAGCAGTTGTTCCACTTCCCAAAAATGGGTCCAAGACAATATCATTCTCATTTGAGCTTGCTAAAATGATCCTTTTTAACATCTCTTCTGGTTTTTGAGTTGGATGCAAGGCTTTTCCGTCTTCGCCTCTTGCTCGTTCTTTGCCCTGAACCAACGGCATTTCCCATAAATCACGCATTTGCTTCTCTTCCCCATTTTTTTGTTTTTCCGGATTAATTGCCTTTATTTTTTCATAATTAAAAGTCCACCCGGAGCCTTTAACTGCCCAAACAACAAATTCCGTTGAATGGGTAAAAACACGTTTTGTCATATTTGGCATTGCGTTTGTCTTATACCATGTGATGATATTGTTTATCTTAAAATCGAGTTGTTTTAAAACAATTATTAATTCAGCTATATTGTGGTAACTACACGCAATATACATTGATCCCGTTTCTTTTAAGACACTATGACAGCCAGCAATCCATTTTCTGGTAAACTGCAAATAGTCGGGTGCTGTCATCTTGTCCCAGTGTTCATTGACCATGTACCAATCTCCTCCGGTTTTATTCCCTTTCCATTTCAAACCGTTACCGGAAAGGTTATAAGGCGGATCGGCAAAAATAAGATCAATTGAGTTTTCATCAATTTCATGGTTTAAACATTCTATACAATCGTCGTTGTAAATTATATTTTTTTTCATAACTAAAAAGTAAGGCTTTCCTGCCAGGATGTAATAGTCTTTTGTACACTTTTTACCCATTCATTTGAATCTGATAAGACCTCCGACTTTTCTAAAATCTTATCATAGAGACGAAAAAGGTCATTATGTTTTAAAAGCTTTCCGTGTTTTTTTATCTCAACAAGTATTTTTAAAAGCTCAATGAAATTATTAATTGATAACGGAACAATTTTTTGTTTACGCCCCTCATATTCATATTTAATTGCAGTCCAAAAAGTATTTATTGTGTCTCTGTGCAGTTTTGGAGCAACGAATAAGCAATAAGAACTTTTATCAATATGTTTGTTCTCGAAATCTCTTAAATGACGCATTACCGGCTGTCCTTCATTGTACCACTGATTACGTCCTGTAAGCATTGTAACCTCACAAATAGCATTGTAGTTTTCATAAAAACATTCAATGTCCGGAATATTTGCAGGGGCAGTAAAGGTTGGCTCATTATCATCGCCCACGGGATAATTCGGTTTGATTTTCAATGCATCATTTAGCGCATTAAGTCCAAGCGATAAAAGTTTTTCTAATAAAATTGGCCTATCATCAGCCTTAAAGATATTTTCTAAATCGTTAATGCATATTTTTATTTGCTCAATTTCTTGTGTTTTTTGTTGGTTTTGTTTATCTTGCAGTTCCCTTCGATAGTTTCGTAAATCACTAATAAATCTTTTTAAACCATCCTCCTCTAAATCATTGTAATTCAAAAACGACTTTGGTGTTATTCCTGTTTCCTTTTCGTACAACCTTATGTCGTCTATTAGCGTTACAGCAATTTCAATAAGTTTTTCAATAGTTTCCCATGGCAGTTCGGGTTTGGAAATGTTGGAAATATACTCTATATAATCCTTTTTTGAGATAAAAACTTTTGATTGTGCATTATCAAAATTAAGCAGGTTTTTAATTTCTATTGACCGTCGTGGCTCTAAATCAATATAAACACCTCCTCCTCGGATGTAAATATAACGTGTCAAACGAAAATATCTAATTGCATTATCTCCATAATCTTTTAGGTTTTTTAAGAGTTTTTGAATTTTTGTAGTATCTGTTGTCTGTAAAAATTCTTCTGCAAAAACATATCTATATTTACTAAAAATAGTTTTTTGTTCCTGCCTGGTTTTACCTTTTAGTTTTTCTCTCAACGAAATAATTTTTTCGGAATACGAGTCTATGTCTTTATAATTAACAAGTGTTGGACAAAATAAAGAAAATTCCTCCTTACTAATTCCCTTTTCTTTTTCTCTTAAAATCCCTGATTTTTTATTTACTTTTTGAATAAGGTGAAGGATACCGATAAACGGTTTTATGTCGTATCCGTCTTTAAGGTTATAATCATCGCTATCAGGATTTGGTATTTGCCACTTTATAAAACTTCTAAAAAAAATCTCTCCAAGATCAAAGTCATCATTTAAAAATAGTTTGCCTAAACTTGTAATAGAAATTTTTTTATCTTTTAGTACAACAAATCCAAATTTCTTAAGCGGATTTATAGACTGCCTGCCTCTCATTGCAGGATCTTCATAGTTTTTAGCAATAAAAATCTTTTCAGCCTCTTCAAAAGAAATTTTTCTAGTTGGATCATCAATCAAATCAATGTATGTTTGCGATAATCCATTATAAAATTGATTATTTCCAAAGCCGTATATTCTTTCTTTAATCAAAAGAATCTGGTATTTTCTTTGGTTTTCTAAATCCCATTTGCAATTTCCAAGTTGATTTAAAACGATCAAGAAATCTCTTAATCGCTCAGGATTTCTCAGAGTTGTTGTTATTGACCATGTTTTTTTCATAGTATTAGTTTACTTTACAATAAAAAATACGCTCTGCGTTACCATCGCCATTGCTCTTTCCAGTACTGAAGGCCTTGTAATCTCTTTCAAAAATTTCAACCTCTCCTTTATTTAACAATATTTGCAAAATATCATTATCACTCATTCTGGCATTTGAACGTCCATCTTTAGAATCGCCCGTATTATTATAAGACAATAGAATATGTTTACAATTTGCATTTTTAATTAAGTCATCAAATGCTTGAATGGCATTTTTTAGACAATATAAACTTTTGATGTGTGAACGATCCATTTTTTTAGCTACACCCTCAACTGTTGGTTTTTTCCATTGCGCTACATTTTCTAATAAATGATACGCATCAGAATATTGACGAGAATTGTATGGCGGATCAATATAAAGAACATCGCAAGTAATTTGTCTAATCAAAATGTTTGCATTCTCTTTATAAACCTCATTATTTCCATTATTTAGATAATCAATATCGGGGACTAATAACTTTATGGGTTGCAACATATCCAAATCTTTACGAAAAGCGTCATAATGTCCAACTGTATTTGCAACTTTATCTATAGCGTAAATTAAGGAACAGATAAGAATATTTTTTACTTCTTCTATTTTCTCTATTTTCTCTATCTCTTCGCGAATAGCCCCAATTTTTCTGGCATTTTCCAAAGAAAAATAAGTATTTCCAAAGTGCTCTGAAAAATAATTGTCTTGTTCAACTTGTAAGTTGTTAAGATAATGTATCTTTTCTGCAATATCTCTGACATTTATACTTGTGCCAAGGAATGCTCTTAGACATACGTAATTGCTATATAGAAAATCATTAGAAATAACTCTTATTTCTGGTTTATTAAATCTTTCGCCAACAACACCGGTGCCAGCAAAAATATCGCAAAATGATTTAATACTATTGCATTTTTCTATAACAATATCTTCAATAAAACCGAGTAATTTATATTTATTGCCTAAGTATCTTCGGTTGTGTAATTGAAAAGTATCTGCCCTAGCTTTAAGAAAGAGAGGATACGGTCTGTTAATTTTTTGTATGTTTGCATTATAAAGAGGCTTATCTATTTCCAATAGGTCAAACAAGGTAGTTTGAATCCCATCTGAAACATAATCAAGGCCGTTGTCTGAATCTTTTAAGTTTAAGTAAAAACTATAATGCTTGTTTTCAGAAATAATAATAAAATCAATTACAGGGACACCCATTATTTCTCCTGCTTGCACAATCCTTGCAACAATTCGCTGATCTTTTTCACTTGGTATGGAATTACCGGATGGGTGGTTATGGACTAAAATTATACTTGACGCATTTAATTTAGTTGCCGGATAAAAAATTTCTCTCGGATGGATTAGTGTTTTATCAAGTAAACCCACACTGACAATATCTTTTTTTATTAAAACATTTCTTGCATTGAGATAGAGACAAATCAAATATTCCTTTTTTTTATCTCCTAAATCATAAGTCAAAGCAAAAGCATCATTTGAGTTTCTGATAACAACGTCTCTGTCTTTATTCTCCTCATAGAATCTTTTCACCAAAGAAATTGCTGAAATAATTTGTAATGCTTTCGCTTGCCCAATTCCTGAAATCTCTAATAAGTCATCAACAGTAATAGTTAGAAAATTCTTGCTAAATCTCCTAATAATATGTTCTGAAAGTTGCCTGACATTTTTACCTTTTATTCCACTGCCTAATATAATTGCTAAAAGATCGCTTTTAGAAAGTGCATCTGCTCCTTTTTGTATAAATAGCTCTCTTGGGCGGTCAACCTTTGGAATATCTTTAATTTTCTGCATTTTTACTATCCTGTTTAAACTGTATTTTTATATTACAAATCCCCATCTCCATTATAACATAACTATTATGACCCGTCCATTGAGCCGTTCACTTCAACAAGCGCTTCAGATAGTCAAGTGCACGATTTCAGGTGCCGGCTACATTGTTTTACAGAGCAGGTGATTTTATCAACTATCTAATTTTAAACTTATCAACTGCACACTTTAAGTTTAAAAAATTTTATGTTATAATATATCGTTGATGGAGATGTTGTATAAGAAGTACGGTTGGTGGGAAAGGCTCCGGGGCAGGTTGCCAGAGGAGACGGGAGAGAACCTCGTACATGGGTGCTTTACTCGGTTTTAGATGTGTACTAACAAACATTATGGAGTAAAATGAAAATAAGAAAAACCTTCCTTTTTTTACAAATGATTTTTCTGATCACCTTTGTCTGTGTTACAGGCGCATTTGCTGCAAATTCAGCTACTAGTCCTAATTCAAGCACTTCTCAAAGCAGCGAGGAGTTAGCCTATTACCACTACATGCTGGGAGCTATAGCTGAAGAACAAAACGATTGGGTTAAGGCGCTAAAGGAATTTAGAGCAGCTCTAAAAGATGACCCTGAGTCGTCATATCTGAAGGTTCAAATCGCATATGTACTGCTGAGGGAGGACAGGCCAGCTGATTCGCAAAAAGTGGTTGAGGATGTGTTAAAGAAAAATCCAAACTATATCCCTGCAATGAAGCTCTTAGGGGAATTATATAATGCAAACCATGGGTTGGATGAATCTATTAAACTGTATGAAAAAATTATAAGCTTAGACCCTGACGACACAGGAGCAATAGTTTTCTTAGGTGCCCTGTACTTATCGAAAAAGGATTATGAAAATGCCGGCAGAGTGCTAAGAGTGTTTGTTGACAAGGATCCCTCTAATGTTATGGGGAATTACTATCTGGGTATAATATTTCTGGAAACTAATGACCTTGATAACGCAACCAAATACTTAAAAACCGCCCTCATCCTCAATCCCTCCTTTGACCCGGCACTCGTCTATATGGGCATGATAAGCGAAATGAAGGGCAATAAAGATGAGGCTGCAAAGTACTATAAGGGTGCACTTGAGATAAATTCCCAAAATCTGAAAGCCAGAGAATTGCTCTCACGGCTCTATGTGACAAACAAGGAAATCCCAAAGGCGATTGAGGAGCTGGAGACATTAAGCAAAGAACTGCCGGAAAACATAGATATACATTTAAGAATTGGGCTTCTGTATCTTGAGGAGGAGGCCTTTGACAAAGCAGTAGATGAGTTTATGCTTGTCAAAACGGCTGCTCCCAATAACGTCCTTGTCAAATACTACCTGTCTTTAGCGTACGAGGCTATGAAAAAAATTGATTTGGCTATAGATGAGTTAAAACAGGCTATCAACATAGCGCCTAAAAATGTTAAAGCATTTCTCAGATTGGCCTATCTTTACAAGGAAACCAAAAACTACGAAGAGGCTGCACATTATTACGAGGAGCTTCTTTCTTTTGATACATCAAAGCCGGAGTATTTCCTCTACGCTGCACTTGTTTACACTAATATGAAAAATTATAACAGGGCAATTGAGTTGCTGACAAACGCTCTTAAAATCTACCCTGATAACGAGGAAATCTACCTGAATATTGCAAATGTTTATGAGAAAATGAATGACTTTGAAACTATGGAGCGCTATATAAGAAAGGTACTGGAAATAGATCCTGATAACTCAGATGCCTTAAATTATCTTGCCTACTCGTATGCAGACAGAGGGGAGCGGCTGGATGAGGCACTTGAACTTGTTAATAAAGCTCTTAAACTTAAACCCGATAACGGTTACATTATAGATAGCCGTGCATGGATTTATTATCAAAAGGGAAAATACAAGGATGCACTGAAAGAGCAGGAAAAGGCCATAAGTCTTGTTAACGATGATGCAACTATATTTGAACACCTTGGGGATATATATTTCAAACTGGAAAATTACGATAAGGCTGTGGCAGCATGGGAAAATTCCCTTAAACACTATAAAGACGAGTCAGGTCTTAAGGACAGAGTTGAAGAGAAATTAAAAAATTTACCCAAGCATGAGTAACTAAACAAATCACAATACATGCTTAAACTCTTAGCCCCGGCAAAGATCAACTGGTTTTTGTTTGTCACCGGAGTACGGGCAGACGGTTATCATGACATAGCCTCGCTGTTTCAATCCATCAGTGTTTATGACTCTCTGGAGTTTAAAACTACCTCGGATGCCTCTGTGTTTTCACCCCTTATGCTGGAAAGCGATTTAAATATCCCCGCTAAGGATAATCTTGTATCAAAGGCTCTAAATATTTTAGCCTCCCATATGAAATTGTACAAACTGAGTGAAGAAATCACAGGTGAAATCACGATAAAGTTAACAAAAGAAATACCGGCAGAGGCAGGGCTTGGCGGAGGCAGCTCCGATTGTGCTGCAGCGTTGATGGGTCTAAACAGGCTTTTAGACCTCGGACTTAGCATTGATGAGCTTGCAGAATTGGCGGCAAAGGCTGGCTCGGATGTACCTTTTTTTATCAAAGGCTCTGTTGCAATGGTTACGGGCAGAGGGGATATTGTTACTCCTCTTATTTCAGATGCCTCTGTTGCTTTACTGCTTGTAAAACCGCCTGTTTCTATTTCCACCCCGTGGGCATATAAAATGGTTGACAAGAGGCTGGATAGAAAACTCATGGCTGAAAACAGACTATTAAATATTCCCGCACTTGCCACTCAATTTATTAAGGCACTAAGCATCCGTGATTTTAAGACAATGGGAAAATTAATGAAAAACGACATCGAGGACGCAATAAGCGCTGATTTCCCGTGGATTAATGAAATCAAAGGACAGCTGAGTGATACCGGCGCCCGTGCGTCGCTTCTAAGCGGCAGCGGTTCCACGATTTTTGGCGCTTTCGATAGCAAACACAAAAGAGAGCAGGCTCAGGAGTTACTGTGCAAAAAATATCCGGATTATTGGATTAAGACTGCTGACAGTCTTACTACCAATCCTCTATAAAAAGATTAAAACAATGTGGAGCTTTATTTTTTAATACCTTTTTCAATAAGCCTCAGATTAAACAGAGCATCTTCATATCCTGGGCGTAGTTGGATGGCCTTTTTGAAGTATCCAGAGGCCTCCTCTTTGTTTCCTTTAACAATCATAGCAGTGCCAAGGCCGTTATACGCCTCAGGTAAATTAGGTTTTAGTTTGAGAGCTATATTATAGTATAAAATACTCTTGTCAGCCTGTCTGAGCCGTACCAGTGCATTTGCATAGTTTACGTTGGCTTCTACATAGATGGGATTAATTTCCACCGCTTGTTTAAAATATCCGACAGCCTCATCTGACTTACCCATCGAGATAAGACTAGCTCCGAGGTTATTTAAAATCACAACGTTATCTTTTGTTACTGCTAAGGTATGTTTAAATAGCGTAACAGAGTTTTGCCAGTAGTAAACCTGTGTTTTGGAAAGCACTACGCAAAACAAAAGCACTATAAACGCTAAGACAGAGGTCAGAGCTTTTTTAGCGTTGGTTTTTGGCTCAGGTATTGACGTTACCACAATGGCAAACAGCCCTATATAGGGGATGTATGTAAATCTGTCAGCCATTGACTGATTTCCAACTTGTATAAGCCCGATTACCGGTAGCATTGTAATAACAAACCAAAACCATCCGGTAAAAATGTATGGCGCCTTCTTAATAGTTAAAACGGCAATGGCTGACACCACCACAAGTGCCAATAAAGCCAACACCGGTTGTAATAGGGGTATCGTGCGGGGAAGGGGATACAGGCAAGCCAGATCAACCGGATAGAATATCTTATAAACATACTTAACATACGACACCAGCGCGTTTTCAAGTCTTAAAGAAATTGGGAGATTTTCCAAAGTGGCAACAGCTCCGACCTCCTTTTGGGCAAAAAATGTGACAATTGCAGTAATCATCGATATTGCAAAAAATGGAATTTTTTCATAAAACAGACTTTTATTAACTTTTAAAAAAGTTGTGATGACCCCTTCAAACTTAAACCTGCCACATGGCCATACGTCAAGCAAAAGGAGAGAAACAGGGAGAGTAACGGCCATTGGTTTTGACATTATGCTTAAAATAAAGGCAATTGTAACGTATATATATTTTTTCAGTGACGGTTTTTTAGCATAACTAAAATACAGAGCAACTGCAGCAATATAAAAAAATGCCGTGAGCACATCCTTTCGTTCAGCTATCCATGCAACCGATTCCACGTGCATGGGGTGGAGAGCAAACAAGGCAGCAAGCGCTCCGCTTCTTAGCATATCAGTGTTTATCAGGTAGAAGGCGTAAAACAGCAGGATTGAGTTAAGAATGTGAATAATGAGATTTGTTATATGATGGCCGCCAGCGTTAAGCCCGTACATTTCTATATCCAGCATATGTGTAAGCCACGTAAGTGGCTGCCAGTAAAAAGAATAAGTCGTTTTAAATGCCCAGAGCACATTATCAAGTGTTAAACCGTGAATTACCCGTTGATTCTCGAATATGTACTTGGTATCGTCTAAATTAACAAAATCAAAACCCCTGACTTCTATGAAAACAAACACAGTTAAAACAATTATAAAAATGGCTGCTGTGATAATATCTCCGGAGCTGCCGGTTGATATTTTTTTTAAAAAATCTTTCATTTTTATTTAACCATATTGAGTTTAATTAAAGCACTGCGGGTCTTCTGACAGATAATCACCCGTCTTAGCATACGCTATGGCTCTGCATCCGCCGCACTGCCACCTAAGTTTACACCCTCTGCATTTACCTTTTAATAAGTCCCTGTTTCTGAGTTCCTGCAAAATCTCAGATTTCCATATCTCAGTTAAATCCGTATCGTGCACATTTCCAAGAGAGACCGGAAGCCGTCTGCATGGATACACTGTGCCATCGGTGTCAACGCATATTCCATTGTAGCCAATTGAACAGCCGCCTAAAAGGAGCGGGTTTAGTTTTCCAAAAAAACATTGCCACAAAGGGTCCCGATACGTCTTTGATACCTCTCCATCTTTTTGATTTTCAGTATGTAAGTTTAATTTATAAAATTCCCTGAACAGGCTTTTTACCTGTTTTGTTGTCAACATAGAATCAGTCAGCGTCAAAGCCCTCCCCCACGGCACAAGCCGTGAAAAGGCAAAACGCCGTATATACGGAGTGGTAAGCTTAATTGTTTCTGTTAATGCCTTATAATTAATGTCTGATACGGTCATCATGGCAGTCACACTAATATTTTCCTCATTGAGTATTTTTGCGCCATCAAGGGCCTTTTTAAATGAACCAACCCCTCTGATTTTATCATGAGTTTCCTCAGAGCCCTCAAAAGACACCTGTACAATGCGGCACCCTGACTCGTTCAGATGTTTTGCTAAATCTTTAGACATTACAGTCCCGTTTGAAAGCACTCTGACCGGATAGGCGCTCCTTTTAGCCTCCGCAAGTATTGAAAATAAATGCTCTGACAGGAAAGGTTCTCCGCCGCTTATCTGAATTCTGCCTCTTTTGCGGATTGACTTTAAAAACCGGTTAAAGTTCTTTAATACATCCATCAAATCGGATATCTCTGGTTCAGCAGCGTTTCCCTCCCTGTAGCAGTGTATGCAGTTAAGGTTACAGTCCTCAGTGATGTGCCACTGCAGGTAAAAAGGCCCGTCAAATCCCCACACTTTAAGCACAGAGTAATCTAATCTCCACCGCCACCACCACAGCCGCTGCATCCGCCACTGTCTCCACCGCTATCGCCAGAGGAGCAGCCACTACAGCTGCTACCAGAGCCAATGTCGCTTGAAGAACAGCCACTGCATCCGCCGCTGCTGCCCTGTAAAGCCCCTCCGGGATAATAAATTGCATCCGATATGCCGCTAAATATCGTACCAGCTAACACTGCCATCCCCAGCACCGCAACCGCATAACTTAAAGCCGGGTCATAATGCCCATCTGAACCTGATACGTGGTTAAAATCTGCTATTTTATTCTCCAGATGGGTTAAATATGCCTTGCCTCTATTTGTTTTTACTGTTGTCCTTTGCATTACATATGAAGATATAAAAGCAATTGCTGGTACTAAGAGTGAAAACAGCATCATCCCTTCGCCGGCAGGAAACTCCAGATATAAATTAGCCGCTGTAAGGGCAATAATTGAAGAGACGGCAAGTTTACGCAGGGTTTTGCAAAAGCTGTCTGTTTCTTTTAAGTCCTTTACCAAACCCTTTACTGTAAGAGAGCGGAGTGTATCATATTCAAAGCGATTTAGCTCATCACGCTGAGCAAATATTCCGCCAATTGAGGACTTTACCCGCACTGTATCTATTAACGCATTTTCAGCTCTGTCTAAGCCCTCAGTGTTTCCCGTAGCTGTCAAATCTTTTGCCTCATCAACAACAATATAGCCTCTTTGTATTAAATCAAACAAACAAACCGTGACGGCATGATTTCTGCCTTTTTTCATATAAGCCGCTTCATACGGAACGGGTTGAGATTTGTCAGCCGGATAGTCAGAGGAGATTTTCCTGTACTTAAATATCCAATAGGCTGCTAAAAATATCCAAATCAGTGATGTGAGTATAAATATGTTGTGTGCTCCTGAGTTTTGTACAGGCGTTAAGAGCATTCTATCTGGCACACCATGGAATGATAATATTAGCAGCAACACAACATATGCCCACCACCTGAAACATTATTCTGTCCAGAGCTAATGAAAGCTCTTTATCCTCCATGCGGGCGTAGTAGCTGGAAAGCAGAGCGGCAGCTATGGATATAAAAATAGTGAAGAGACCGACTCCTGCCACATGGTCCACCAGTCCGAATGAACCAGAGGTGGGCAAAAGTGAATTAGCAAGGTATGTGTTAGCCACAGCGCCAAAGTATGCGCCCGTAGGTAAAGCAAAGCGAGGCCCTACATCGGAGGGTTTGATAAAGAAGCTGGAAAGTGTAAGCAACAGTGCGGCAAACAAAGAGAGAAAGATTTTGAGATAAAATCCGAAATCTATCCGCTTAATCCTGACTGCAGCGATATACTGTGAGAATACCTTTTTGCTGTCAGGGGAAACTCTCGGATCACCATAACTTGATTTATAAGTATGCGTTTTAACTACATTGCTGTAGCCTGTGATTTTAAAGCCGGGAATATTCAACCTTGAACTGATATTTGAAGTTTCATCGGCAACATATCTGAGCTTTGTACCATCTCTTGAGCCATCCTCCACGTAGATATTGAGCATGTGGTCTTCAATCGGCACACGGGCTGTATCGAAAAACTTGATTATCTTTGCAGAGATACGGTATCTCTGGTAATTGCTGCCGTCTTTGCCATGATAATCCTCCAAAAGCTCTTTTTTGTTTACCACGCCATCAACGACTACAAGTTTTCCTCCGGGGTCAAGCTTAGCATCGCCTTGCCATGTGAACCATATATAGAAATTAACGCTCCACATGCTGTCTTTAATTGACAGGTTGTCAACGTCTTCAACGTAGGTACCTATTTTAACCGTGGCATAGTTGCCTGTTGCAGGCAGTGGATCCGGTGGTGTTCGTCCCGGTTCAGCTCCGGTGGGGCTCATCCTCATTTTATGTTTTGCATCTGAAAGCGCCCGGTTGTGATACATCATTGATGCTGAAAAAACTATGATTAACGTATAAAGAGCAGCAATTATCAGCGAATATGTGAGAACTCGCTGCTTTTTTTCATGGCTCAGATTTCGCAGTGGTGATAAAAACATGTCTCCCTCCTTGTGCTATTAATTTTGATTTATCTAAATTATTAAATAAACACTTTGAGCCACGGATTCATTTCCCCTCCGTTGTCTAAAAGTGGCTTATACTAATTTAACAGCACAATGAATGTCAACATACACGGTATCTTTTTGTTTTGTAGTCTGCCTCCGCAGAAATTTAAAATTTCATTAGCCTTTATTGGCAGATTAGCTGTATAATAGCACTGCTGTGAAGGGTTTAAAGTACGTTTTATACTCGTTAGGGCTTTTTGTCCTTGGGATGACAGTCTCTTCTGTTGTCTATTATTTAAAATATAAGGAATCGTTTATAGCAAAGTATCAGAAACTTCGGCAAAACAGGTTGTATGTTCCATGGGTTGAGGGTCAGATTGATTTTTCATGGCACATAAACAAATTCATAATGCCTGGGGCCGGTTTTTTAAATGATATAATAATTTTTAATACCGCCGTGTTTGCGCTTTTAATTCCGCTTTCTTACATGGTAATGGATAGGGCTGATAACAAATACGGTACGTCTAAGGTGTCAGAGTTATTTTTCAGTATATGGGAGGCAAAACTGTTGCCTTTTTTACTTGCCTTCAGTTTGCTGTACAGTGTTGTATTGAAGTTTTTCATTCGTGAGTTGCCTGATAGTTATCTGTGGGCAGTGTCGGCGTGGACTGCACTGATAATATTTTCATTTATACTGTGGACATCCCTTAGTTTTCTTATCAAGATGAGGCTTTTTGTTTCAGACGCAGGTTTTGCACTTGACAGGCTGCTCAGCAAGGCATGGGATTGTGTGTTAAAAAAGAGAGTGAACAACAGATTTGCTCTGTTTGCCGAATCTCTCCAAAGCATTGGTGAAATGTTATCAAAAGAGGTAAAAGTCCATAACAGTAAAAACCTCGCAAAAACTCTCTCTGAGCTGCATCACCTTGCCTCTTACTTATTAAAGTTAAGCACTGACGATGTCTCTGCTGCCTTTACAGCGGAGGACACTGTAACCTCAGAGGTTAATAAGTCTCCTGCAAATTTTCAGATAAACCTCCTTTTACCCTTGGAGCAAATTGCAAAAATACACTCTGAAGCTGCCATTTGCAACAACCCTGCAGTGTCTGCAATTATTGAGCGGTCAGCGGTCGGAATATTTTCTGACGTTTCATGTTGTAGCAATAACCCGGATCTGATAAAACGCTGTATAGAGATATTTTTTGAAATGTCTCAAAAATCACAAACTCCTGAAACAGTTTTTTTATGGTTTACCGACTCTGTGTTCAGGAAAGAGGACTTCTCTTATGAATATCTTGATATTTTAAATGAATCCCTCGCTAAATCTTTAAAAAATGCCGCATTAAAGGGTTCTCAGGAAACTATCGCTGCTTTTTTCAATGAACTTCGGCTGATGCCTGCCCCAGCCCCTTTTTCTGTTGAGATTTATAATCAGACTCTAATTGAACTTAATCGTAAAAAGTATATAGAAATGAGCGACGGACTCTCTGTTTACTCATCACTTGAAGATCTCCAAAGAAAAGCCACAGAGGTTACAACTATTAACATGCTCGAACAATGGTCTGAGTCTTTCACTGCTTTTCACCAAAAAGTATCCTCTTACTATAAAAAAGACAAATTCAGACGGATTGATGAAATAAAAACGGATATATTGGAAAATGTACGGGCAAGGCTAAAAGGTATTTATGTTTCAAGAATAATTTTTAGCCTTTTAGCATACTCAGTATTCACTGAAAACCAGACATTACTTAAAATAATATGGAAAGTACTGGATGATAAAAGCGCCAGCCTCTCTGGTTCTATAATTGCAGGGTCTGAGCCGGAAATTTTTGTCAAAATGTATATTGACGGCGATTTCCACATAGATGGGGTTGTTTTTATAGACGATTCTGACCTGTGGCACAAAGCCGCACGAATATCCTTATTGTTGATTTTGGTTAAAATGGCAGACAACCGTCATCTGATGAAAACTGATGCTGCTAACTTTAAGCCGGCATATCATCAAGAGAGCTGTAACGAAATAGATGCCATAATAGAGGCCGGCAAGGTGCTGATGTCAGTCAATCTACCGGTGTTGAGTGTTGTAGAAAACTCAGACTTAATTCCGGATATTTTACAAAGTGAGGCCATTCCATTTCTTATTTCAATAAAACATTCGATAAAGGAAAGGTCAGTTAGCAGATAGCTTAGCTTTGGTATTTAACTGATTTTTTTCAAATCACCTATGATTTTATCCCAGAGATTTTTCGTTTTAAGTATTAACTCACACACTTCACGAACTGCTCCGTTACCGCCATAGTTTTCGGTAACATAAGCGGAAACTGCCTTAGCATCAGGGTGCCCGTCCCCAACTGTTATGCCAAATCCTACGCGCAGAAGCAGCGGAATATCCACAATGTCATCCCCAACGTAGGCACACTCTGTGTTACTCAGATTATATCTGGCTTTTAGTTCCTCATACGCTTTTACCTTATCCCAGCACTTTTGATATACGTCAGTGATTCCAAGCTCAGTGGCACGTCTTGTAACTGCCTCAGAGGCTCTTCCGGTTATTATTGCCACATGAAAGCCCTGATCTTTAAAAACCACTATCCCGTGGCCATCTCTTACATTAAAACTTTTCATTTCGCTGCCGCCGCTGCCAAACACAATCTTGCCGTCTGTCAGCACCCCGTCAACATCTAAAATAAGAAGTTTTACTGGTTTTGCTTTATCTAAAATCCTCTGCAGTTTCTCATTCATTATTTTTTCCCGTAATCACTATTTATGTAAGCCCTAAAGTTATCACAACCTCAGCACCTCCATCAACATTTCCCACTGTAAGGCTACCGCCCATATTTGTCTCAATTATGGTTTTTGACATGTAAAGACCGATCCCTGTGCCTTCAGTTCCTTTAGTTGTAAAAAATGGTTCAAATATTTTCTCTAATACACCATCAGGAATTCCACCACCATTGTCTCTGACTGAAACGATAACTTGAGATTTATCCTCAGTATAGGTAATATTAATTTCTATAATGCCTTGTATTTCATGAGCATTTTCCCTTCTTGTGATTATCGCATCTTTTGAGTTATTCAAAATATTAAGCAGCACCTGCTTAAATTCATTGGGATAGCCTAATGTGGAAATTAACACATCCTGTCCAGCTTTAACAGAAATATCTATCGTACTCTTTATAAAAATATGCATAAATATTGATAGCAGTTCATCTACAGCAGCTTTTACATCAAACAAAACTTTTTCCTTTGACGGTATAAAGAAGTTTCGGAAATCATCTATTGTTTTTGACATAAAATCAATTTGCCGCATCGTGGACACAACAATATTCTCAATATACTTATCATCAACCTCCCCATAGGTATAAGCATCTTTTAAATCCTGTATAGTTATTCCGACAGAGTTTATTGGTTGTTTCCACTGGTGGGCAATAAGCCCAATCATCTCACCCATGGACGCCATCTTGGATTGTTGAATTAACAAATGCTCTTGCGTTAAACGTCTGTTTGTCTCCAAAGCTACACGCTCCTCAAGAGTCCTGTTTAACTCCTTTAACTCCTCCTCCATTCGTTTACGCTCAGTGATGTCGTGGGCGATTCCTACTGTGCCGATGACCTCACCATTTTCATCCTTAACAGGTGTCTTGATGGTCTCAATAAAATGCAATCGTCCATTTGCATCCACATATGACTCTTCTATATGCTTTCTCACACCAGCTGCCATTACGGCTTGATCGTCAGCAGTATGTCTCTCAGCTAAATCCCAGGGCCAGATATCGAAATCGGTTTTTCCGGTAATTGCATTGGCAGGCATATTAGCAGCCACACGGTGCGCTTCATTGTCTATAATAAATCTGCCTTCCCTGTCCTTGATCCAGGCAAGATCCGGCACATTGTCTATAAGGGTGGACAGCATGGTATAGCTGCGGTATTGTTCCTTTTTTTCTTTAAGCTTGCGCTCGGTAATATCATAGTTTGTTCCAAGCATGCGGACAGGGGTTCCCTCAGAGTTCCGTATAACCATGCCGTTGGCTTTTATGTGTTTTACTGTCCCGTTTGGATGCAGTACTCTGAATTCCGTATCCCACTCTTTTTCGCCCTTTAAAGCCGCATTGCACTCTTCAACGATCGTATCGCGGTCATCAGGATGCAGGCCATTCATCCATGCCTCAACGCCTCCCGGAAACGTTTCCCACGTAAGACCGTAAAGTGTAAGCATCTGGTCATCCCAGGTCATTATGTTATTAGTAACGTCCCAGTCCCATATACCAAGGTTAGCAGAGCGGGTTGCTAACTCAAGGCGCTGCTTAACAGAAAGGAGTTCTTGTTCCGCCTGCTTACGCTCGGTAATGTCGGTACAGGAGCCGATCCACTCCAGAATGCTTCCGTCTTTTCTAAAGACAGGAAATCCACGTGCCAGGAAATCTCGATAAACTCCGTCATGTCTGCGCATGCGGTATTCTATCTCGTAGAAGTTTTTTTCAGTCACAGCCTTTTTCCATACCTGCATTGTGTGTTCAACATCATCAGGATGCAGGGCTTTCACCCATCCTGAACCTTTAACCTCTTCATAGTCCTGACCGCTAAATTTCTTGAATGACGGCATGTCCTCTACAACTTCTCCCTCAGCATTAGTCACCCATATAATTTGGCCTGTTATGTTGATATAAGACTTCAGGCGCATTTCGCTTGCAATCAATGCCTCCTCAGCAAGCCTGCGCTTAGCATCGGCAGCATTAATAGAAAAGAAATATTCCCTTATAAAATGAACACCCAGCAGCATTAGGCAGGAGATAGTAAAGGCAATTAGTTCCGATACATCCATGCTCATTTGTCTGCCAGCGGAAAGTATATAAAAAAACAATACTATACGGCGAAAAGCCATCAAAAGCATTGCGGCAGAGATTAATATCCATGCTGTTTTTCGTCCCGTTAAGCGAATCAAAGACAGAGCATATAATCCGACTGATAGCTGCAACCCGATAGATAACAGATATATAATACTGGTAATCATAGTGCCTCTCTTAAATAATAAAGCGGATGGGTATATATATGCCGACGGGGGGACTCGAACCCCCATAGGTTACCCTACACGCCCCTCAAACGTGCGTGTCTACCAGTTCCACCACATCGGCTTGATAAAAAGATATTTTACTACAATAAAACTACTTTTTTCAAGTTCAATTTATAACCGCCACAATTATGCAGCTAATCACTCCTCTTCTGCTTTTTTCTTTACAGCGGTTGTCTTTTTCTTTGTTTTTTGCTTATTGGCGGCCACTTTTTTCTTATCAGTTTTTTGTCCGGTTTTTGCCGGCGATTTTTTCACCTCAGTTTTTTTTTTACCGGCATCTGTGCCGCCTATTTTTTCAAGTAATTGTTTGGCCTGCTCAGCCTCCTTTGACTGGGGATGTTCCTCAATTAACTGATGAAGAATAGTCTTAGCCGTTTTTGCGTCCTTAAGTTCGTTAAACGCCATTGCCTGTTTCAACTTTGCTGCGGGAACCTTAGTGCTGCTGGAGTATTTTTTTATCACCACATCAAACCCCAATATAGCATCCTCATAGTTTCCCTCTTTGAAATAGGAATCAGCTATCCAAAAGTGGCAATTTGGAACAAACGGGCTTGCCGGAAACTCCTTTATGACTTTGTTAAATTTCTCTCTTGCATCTTTTGGTTTACCGGAGAGGAGATCTTTATAAGCATCTTCATAGAGAGTCTTGGTATCGCCTGTTTCCTCCTGTTTCGCGGCATTTTGTACCGGTTGCTGCTGAGGAGGCTGTGGTTCCTGCTTCTGGGGCTTTAACTGAGCTTGCGGCAGCGGTTGCTGAGCTACAGGAGTCTGCCGCGGGGTTGTATCAACAGGCTTTCCCTGAAACACCTTTATCTCATTTTCAAGAGCTTCCAGTTGCGCCTTAAGAACATCTCTATCCGTTTTTGTCTCAGCAAACATCCTGTCATCATAGTATTTTCTTTCATCGAAACGCCCTGACAACTGCTGAAGCTCTCTGGTCAGATGTACCACTTTTGAATTCAGTGTCTCCTGATTTTCTCTTATTGCAGAAAGAACGTCGGTCTTTGCCCCTGTTTTTGATGTGTCTGTCATTGACAAACGTTTTTGAATTTCTGTTATCTCCTGCTTTTGCCCCAGTTGGGCTTTTCTCAGTTCGATAATCTCATTTTTCATTGTGTTGTGGTCATCACCCTGAGCACATGCACACAGAACAGCCAAAGAGGCAACAGAGCATAGTTTCAAAAGTTTTAAACGCAAAGTGCGGCCCTCCTATGCTATCTGTTTAAAATGAAGTGCGCCCTTCTGTTCATACCCCAGCAGCTTTCATTTTCTTCAGTGCAAATTGGTTTTTCTTTACCTAAACTCATGGTATCTATCCTCTCGGCAGGTACCCCAAGAGATACAATAAAGTTTTTAACTGACATCGCTCTTTGGTCCCCCAGTGCGAGGTTATATTCGCTTGACCCTCTATCATCACAATGTCCCTCTATGATAAGCGTAACAGAGGGATGTTTCAGTCAGAGACAATGGTGGTGGAATTCCTGATGGTGTATTAGAGAAAATAT
>JADFYB010000199.1 GCA_015233245.1 Nitrospirota bacterium
TAAAGCCGGGTGCCACCGTGATAGACGTAGGGATAAATGTCTCCTCAGACGGGAAACTTGTTGGTGATGTTGAGTTTGAAGCGGCTAAGGAAAGAGCCGGATTCATATCTCCGGTGCCGGGAGGCGTGGGTCCCATGACTATAGCCATGCTTATGTATAACACGGTGGAAGCCGCCAAAAATATGCTAAAATATATAAAAGTTTAATAAGGGAGAATTCCATGATAATAACTAAAAAGAAGGACCGGAGTAAACTTCTGAAAACCCTGGAGGGTTATAACAGTTTTTATTTGATAGGCTGTTCTGAGTGTGCCTCGCTGTGTGGAACAGGTAATGAAGAGGCTTTAAAGGAGATGGCCGAGGACCTGAAGGCTCAGGGGAAAACTGTAACCGGCATGATAGTGCCAAAGACCGGTTGTCAGACGCTGGGGACAAAGGTGGAGTTAAAAAAGGACAAAGATGCGCTGGATAAGACAGATGCTATAGTGGTAATGTCTTGCGGTGCAGGGACTCAGTCTGCCGTAGAGATATATCCGGATAAGGCAGTGTATCCGTCAAATGACACCTTATTCTTAGGCAACATGACACGCTTTCAGATGTTTGACGAGAGGTGTTCACTTTGTGGCGAGTGTGTGATAGATAAAACCGGAGGAATTTGTCCGGTAACTAACTGCCCAAAGGGATTGCTAAATGGACCGTGCGGCGGCACAAAAGACGGCAACTGTGAGGTAAGTGACGAGATAAAGTGTGCGTGGGTGAGAATTTATGAGCGCCAGAAGAAACTTGGCGAACTTGATAAGATGAAAGAGATACTTCCACCTAAGGACTGGTCGGCTAAACAAGGCCCTCATAAGTTATACACCAGAGCGGATGCCGCAGAGGGCGACAAAAAAGGTAAAGACAAAAAATAAAGTGACAGAAGGAGACTATTACAATGAGCTTTAAAGATACCCTGGAGTCAGGGAAATTTGTCGTTACTGCCGAGGTCGGGCCCCCTAAGGGCACTGATATATCGGTGATGAAACACGATATGGAGTTGTTAAAGGGTAAGCTGGATGCTGTAAACGTAACCGATAACCAATCGGCAGTAATGCGTATTTGCTCTCTGGCAGTTTGTAAGCTGGTGCTTGAACACGGCCTTGAGCCAATTTTGCAGATGACCTGCCGTGACAGAAACCGGATAGCGCTTCAGTCGGATCTTTTGGGAGCAAGTGTGCTGGGGATACGCAATGTGCTTTGTATGACAGGCGACCATGTCAGCGCAGGAGACCATAAAAGTGCCCGTCCGGTTTATGACATAGAGAGCGTTCAATTGTTGCAGGTGGTTGACAGTCTCAACAATGGCAAAGATATGTCGGGTAACGATCTGAAGGGAGCTACATCGTTTTTTCAGGGCGCTGTGGTAACCCCGGAGTCTAACCCGTTAGAACCGCAGTTGATGAAGTTTGAAAAAAAGGTTAAAGCGGGAGCTAATTTTTTCCAAACCCAGGCCATCTATAATATAGAGAAGTTTAAAGAGTTTATGGCTTTTGCACGTAAGTTTCCGGTTAAGGTTATGGCTGGGCTTGTTGTGTTAAAAAGTGCAGGGATGGCAAATTTTTTAAATAATTTTGTTCCAGGCATAAAAGTGCCACAGGAGCTGATAGATGAGATGAAGGCTGCCGGAAAAGAAAAAGCTCTGGATACCGGACTAAATATAACGGCACGGCATATCAGACAGTTAAAAGAGGAAAAAATCTGTGACGGGGTTCATATCATGGCTATAGGTATGGAGGATAAGGTACCGGTAATTTTAGAAAGAGCTGGGCTTCTTTAAACTGCTTTATGACGGAGTTTATCATTAAGGGCATGTTGTGACAAGAATAACGATAAATGATTTCCTTGACAGAAAGATAAAGGGACAAAAGCTTGCACTTATGACAGCCTATGACTATGCGTTTGGGCGCATTGTGGATGAGGTTGGATTTGAGGGGATTTTGGTAGGCGATTCTCTTTCTATGGTTGTGCAGGGGCTTGAAAACACACTTCCTGTGACTATGGATGAGATGATTTACCACACTCGGATAGTCTCTCGCGCCGTTACAAACGCTCTTGTCATAGGGGATATGCCCTATTTGTCATATCAGGTATCGGTAAGGGATGCTGTCAGAAATGCGGGAAGATTCATAAAAGAGGGTGGCGCTCAGGCAGTTAAAACAGAAGGCGGACGTGAGATTCTTCCTCAGATAAGAGCAATGATAGCCGCTGAAATTCCTGTAATGGCTCACATAGGGCTGACACCGCAGGCAGTTTACAGAATTGGCGGGTTTAAAGTTCAGGGGAAAACAGATGAGGCAAGGGTGCGGCTCCTTGAGGATGCGCTTATGCTTGAGGATGCCGGTGCCTTTAGTATTGTCATAGAGGCTGTTCCCACAGGACTTGCTAAGGAAATAACGGAAAAGCTGTCAATTCCCACAATAGGAATTGGTGCCGGGGCCCATTGCGACGGGCAGATTCTGGTTCTGCACGACGTGATAGGGTTGTTTGAGCGTTTTATCCCCAAATTTGCTAAACGATATGCAAACTTGAAAGAAGATGCCCTAAAAGCACTCTGCACGTATCGGGACGAGGTTAGAGGCGGCGTTTTTCCTTCAGAGAAGGAAAGTTTCAAGTGAAAGATAAAATAATGCATGAACAGGGCTTGGGGAGAAAACGATGACAGATATTGCTGAAAAGTTGAAAAGCTTGACGGTGCTTTATGTAGAGGATGAGGATATAACGAGAGAATCTCTTGGGAGGTTTATGAGAAGGAGGGTAAAAAAACTTTACGTAGCGGAAAACGGTAAAGCAGGATTTGAGATATTTCTAAAAGAAAATCCTGATATTGTCGTAACAGATATAGAGATGCCGCTTATGAACGGACATGAAATGATTGAGAAAATAAGAGAGCACTCCTCAAATGTTCCAATCATAGTTACAACGGCATACAATGACGAACAACATACATCAGATGCTGTCAACGCAGTGTTCATAAAACCAATTATTCAAGATGACCTGATGAGGGCAATTTCGTCATGTTTCTTAAATGTTTGAATCCGAATTTACTTTTCACTTTGTATTGACAAGCCGGCGCTGTTAAAGCTATAATGCTATCAAGAGTTTCTTTTTGCCTGTTTTAGAGAGAATCTCTGTATTTGACAGTTTGTATGAACCGGAAATAATTATTTGAAAATAAGGAGGAATACTTACATGTGTAGAAAACTCAGTTGTCTGTTTTTTTTTATTGCTGTGTTGTTTCTTGTGTATATCCCAACAGTAGAGTCAGGCTCTGGCACTTACGTGACGTATTATATCCCCTATCTCCATACCAATACCAACACTCCTGTGTACTGTGTTACAACAAACAACGGTATAGGCGCTGACAACATTACCTCATTGAGTTTTATTGTTATGTCAGCAGAACAAAGTATGATTAACAGAACCTTCAATTCAATCGAAACAAATAATTTATTTAATTACAAACGTACTTTAATGTTTACCTTTAGCGGACAAACGATGTATGTTGGCACGTCAACTACTGCCTTTACAGATATTTCGACAAACGTAGGTACATCTGAGGTCTATGGAGGTAAACTCACCTTTTATTCGACAATACAACAGGACTCAAATGCTTTGAGGCCAAGCCACCTGAACTGTAAAAACATCCCTATGACTTGTTTTATGGGCACAACTAACCCAAAGAGAAATCTGGAGGGTTTAATTTGTGAAGCCGGATACACATTCAACACGCAAGCGCTTTATAAAAACATGCCTTATAATGTGCCTACAGACGATTATGGTAATCCATATTTTACTGCAGATCAGTACTGGGCTGATAACACAACGGGTTTGAGCTTTTAGCTATAGCACGGTAAGCTTACACCAGTGAACACTCGGAGGGTATGAGCGTTAGAGGGGATATATTATTTGTCGGCAAAGATGACGGAGTACTGAAAGCTGTTGAAGATGTGGTGGGTACGAGTGGTTGTGGTTTTTATCAGGTTTTGGACGCTGTTGAGCTTGCTTTGCCGTTGACAGGGGATTTGCGGTTAGCGCTCATAGACTTTTCCTACTTAAACGGTTCGGGCGTTGAGACTTTACTCAAGGTAAAGACAGCGGCTCCTGCAGCACAGATGATAGTGCTCTATGAGGATAAAGAGCACAGTGATGCACTGAGTGCTTTGGCTATGGGCGCTTTTCTTTGTATGAAAAAACCTTTTTACCCTGAGGAGTTACGGGCTGCTGTAGAGAGGGCATGGGAGGGGACGTCACTAAGGGAGGAGATAGAGAGACTTAAGGTTGCCTCTTTGCCTGAGGGCAGTGAGGTTATAGGCAGTAGCAGCAGGTTTCTTAAAGCGTTGAAAGACGCAGAGCGCCTTTCAGGCAGTGAAAATCCCGTTTTGATTCTTGGCGAGACCGGTGCTGGCAAGCGAAATCTTGCACGGTTAATACACTTATCAGGTAAAAGAAAAGCCGGGCCGTTTTTGGTGGTAAACACCAATTCCATGTCTGAAGAGCTACAGGGGCAGGAGATATTTGGTTGGAAAAAGGGGATATATGATAGCCACAATTACTATGGGTACGGCTCCCTGGCTCTGTCAACAAATGGCACATTGTATATCTCTGAAATAACTGCTCTTACACAATCACTTCAGGAGAGGCTTCTTGATTTCATAAAAACAAAAAAATATAGTCTTTTTGGTACAAATGAGGAAATTACCTCCGATGCCAGAGTTATAGCGTCAACAAGACAAAATCTGACGGAGCTTGTCAGAAGAGGACTTTTTTTAAAAGAACTTAGGGATGTGTTTGCTGCTGCTGAAGTTAGAATTCCGCCACTGAGGGAAAGAAAAGGCGATATTATTCCATTAGCGGAGTATTTTTTAACAAAGTACGTGAGGCGTTTCTACCTCAGGGAAAAAAAATTTAGCGATACAGCCATAGATTATTTTATGAAACACTACTGGCCGGATAATGTCAAAGAGTTAAAGGAAACAATAAAGCGGGCGGCAATTTTGACCAAAGACACCGAGATTCAGTACAAAGACCTGATGTATTACGACACTTCACGGTATTCTATCTCGG
>JADFYB010000200.1 GCA_015233245.1 Nitrospirota bacterium
ATGACGGTTTTGACACCTAACACGGGGATTGTCATACTGTAACACGGGAAAAAACGCTTAAAAATCCCTCATACCAAGGATGCGGGATTTTCTATATCGGAGTTTGGGCGTCATAAAAACATTGACAATGGAATTTCGCAAATGGTAAACTGAAGACGACAGACGAATCGGAGGCAGGCTCTGATGGAGAGCAACCTGTCGGGGGATAGCGTGTTGGGACTAATCAGACGGTTAGCGAGGCGTGGACGGAAGTTTGCGCCCTACAAAACCTTAACCGGATGAAAGATCCCTTGTGCCTTTAAAACCCATGTTTTTAGGTTTGGATGCTTAGGAGCATAACTGCTTTCATAGCATCTTAAATGTGAATCGGGTTTGTCCGATTCACGCTGAACCAAGACGGGGATGGAGGAGTGTTGTTTATGCTAATGTCTCTCTTTAGAGTGAGGGATGGGAAAGCAGCTATATGGGCAGTGGTGGTTTTTGTTTTTTTAATGCTATCACCACTTAGTACTTATAGTGCAGTTGAATGTGACAAACTGCGTGATACATACAATATGCTTGTAACTTCTTATGATTTTAGAGGAGCGATGGATTTGCTCAAAGAGTGTTCAGAAAGCTGCGGGGAAAATGAAAGGACTTTTTGCTCTGGCCAGGCACGTAATTTAAAGGTAAATATAAGGGCAATTGTCGATGCTTTTTCGAAAAAAGCCGGACAAAGCAAGGATGTGAATCCCGCCGTTGCTTTAAGGGCATATGAAAAGGTTCTTTTTTACGGTAGTCTGTATCCGGAAAGAACAAAAGATGCAGTGGGTGAGGCAGAAAACGAAATTCCAAGATTAAGGAATAACATCGATGAGAAAATAAATCCCTTACTTGAACAAGCTGAGGCGGCTTTACAGCAGAACCAGTTTGACACTGTAAAAAATTTACTTTATGAAATATACTCTATCGATTTTGGTAATTCAAAAGCAAAGGAATTAAGTAAGCGGGCCAGTAGAAGGATTGATGACTATTTAGAGAGCGAAAATAATGGAATTAACACCATTTTGGATGAACTTGGATATGCAACGGAAAAACTGGCTAAAATAGGCTCGCAACAGGAAAGAGAAATAATACGAAAAAAGATAACCAAGGACTATGTCATAGCATCAGGCAAAATAGAGAGTTCCCTTAAACTTAAGCCGGGTAACGAAAAAATAATTCAGTCCGGCAATAAACTTAAGCGAATAAGTGAAAACATGCCTCAAACCCTTGCAAAGATCAGCGTTCCCGCCTTAGATGCAAGCCTGACCGAGCCTCTGACGAAAAAGTATGATACCGCCCTGTCATATTTAAAAAATGGTCAATTCACTGAGGCAATAGAGCTGCTCAGAAATATATGCAGTTCATCAACTCTGGATGATGGACTACGCACGTCGGCACATCTGTTCAGCGGCATTTGCTATGCTTTAATGATAAGTGCAAGCACGTATGATAAGAATCTCCGATTAAATGCAAAAAAAGAATTTAGAAATGCTCTTATGATTGATAAACAGGTTGAATTGCCATCCGATTACAAAAAAAATGCAATAATAGCAATGATTTTTGCAGACGTTAAAAATACATCATAACTGCTTATGATGACTATTATCTTTAATTTTGTGGGGGAGAGTATCATGGTAACAGAAAGAAAAAATGTTCAAACGGTATTAATGGTCTTATCGTTGTTCTTGTTATCTGGTTGCGCCTCTCAACCGGTGGTACCATCTCACGTGGCAGAGTTAACAATACACGGTCAAAAAGCCGGCGAGGTTAATACTACATCGGCTGATACGGAATCCGAGTATAGTTTTATCAATAATATTAAATCACCTGAGAGTGTAGTAATAATTTATGATGCATCCGGAAGCATGAAATGGCCAACAAAACCTAAAGGTGAACCAAGATATAAAGAGTCGCTCAGGTCTTTTCAAAGATATGTAAACTCTATAAAGGATAAGCACAATGTAGGCCTGCTTGTGTTTGGAAGCAAGGATCCATCGGGTATCTTTAATGGTAGAGTACTTAATTCTCAGGCTGCGGCAAGGTCATGTAACAATGATATAAAGTTGGTAGTGCCCCTGGAAAAGTTTAATAAAGCTAATTTTGATAGCAAGATTAAGTTTCTTGAGCAAAAAGACGCTTATAAGGGGGACACGCCGATAGGCAACGCTATAATGAAAGCAGTGGATATTCTGAATAAACAAGGTGGAGACAGAAAAAGGATTCTCATAATAACTGATGGCGTGGAGGAGTGTGCCGGATTAGTTAAAGGGACGGTTTCACCCGATGAGGCTGGCAAGAAGGCCATGGAAAGCGGTATTGAGATTCTTGTGGCGCGTATAGGCTTTGGCGCCGATATTGATGGCAACGTCGTGGCATCTGCCAAAAAAGATAAAGATTCTTTTAACGCTATTGCAAGCGTTACAGTTGATAAAGAAAATGGAGATCAACTTTTTGAGGCTTTGATGCTAACGGAAATTTTAAGTTATAAATTTAACCTGTTAGATTCAAGCGGGAAGAAAATCAGCACATTCTCCTTTGGTACACCAATAAGACTCGATATGCCTCCATATAACGCAATTAATAGTACTGCAAAAGTGAAATTTACGGCAACGTCAGCTGACGGCATACGCTTTAAAAAAGATTTTGGACTTAATTCAGATTTTAATGGAGATACCATATATTTTGGTTTTAAATCGGCGGACGATACAGACCCTGACATTACTCCTGATAAATACCAACTGAAATAGTAAAAGATATTGAAAGAGAGACGTATCGATGCCCCTTTTTCACGGCTGAACGTGTTATGGCTATTCTCTCTCTCTTGTGTTTTTAAAAAAGGGGGGGTTATCTCTCCAATTTAAGGCGCAACCCTATATCTTTGAACCGGTAATCCGGAGCGTTGTCGTCCCGGAAAGAACAACGGATGTCCTGCATATAATTGCTCCAACTGCCGCCGCGAATCACACGGTTACCGCCACTGCGCCCAATATGTATAGGATTATTGCGCGAATGCTTACTGTAAGCATCCATTGCAAACGCATCCTCCACCCACTCCCACACATTGCCGCTCATATCAGAGAGTCCCAAACCATTTGACTGTTTCTGTAGTGTTGGGTGTGTTTTATTGCCTGAATTTTTATCATACCAAGCGTAGTTGTCAGCGTCGCTGCCACCGGAGTATTTCTCACTCATCCCTTCACTTCTACAGGCATATTCCCACTCCGCCTCTGTCGGTAAGCTATATTTCATACCCGTTTTGACGTTTAATTTATTGATAAATGCTTTTGCGTCATTCCAGCTTACATTCTCCACCGGATAGTTATCGCCATTTTTAAAGAAAGACGGATTATTACCCATTATCTTCGTCCATTGTAACTGGGTTACTTCGTTCCTCCCCAGGTAAAAACTATCCACACAAACCTCATGTACCGGTTTTTCATAGCTCTCTCCATCACCAAACGTATCGCCCATCTTATAGCACCCTCCACGTACAAAAACGAACTCCATCCCCGTTATTGTATCTGTGTAAGGAGCATTATCCGTTGTTGCGCGCTCTATCTTCAGAGGGTTGTTCACCATAGCCAATCGTTCTGCCTCCACTTTCGCACGTGCCGCTTTGATGCGGTTCTTCTCCTGCTCTATTGCCTGAGTTTGTGCTTCGATTTCTTTTCTTTTTATCACCTTTTCCAGCCTTATTCGTTCAGATTCTAATTTGTTTTTTTCCTCCTGCAGTTTCCGTTGCTCTTGAGACAACTTAGCGTCATCCTCACGGTCTAAAATCGCTAACTGTTCTTTCTCTACCTTTTTACGCTCATCCGCCATATTTTGATTATGTTCATCCAAATCAGCTTTCTTCTTTTTTAAATCTAATTGTTCACGCTCTGCTTCCGATCTTTTTCTATTTTCTTCAAGTTGTGGAGCCTCTTTTGAAAGTTCATTATCTTTAGATTTATACTGTTTCTGAGATACTCCTGTGGATTCGGTTTGTGCGTTTGAAGCTAAATAGATGTCGTCAACAACTGATGTTGAAAGAAATGGCACCTGAGCACCCGATGTTTTCTCTCTGACGCCTTTTGCCGTCCGTTTAAATACATCGTCAATTGTCAGACCTGGAATTGTAATATTTTTTGAAAACTCCTCCGTAAATACCCCATTATTACCTTTACCATCATCTGCCACTGAACCGGCTGCAGTTGCATACGCAATAATTGTGCCGCCGGATGCTATTCCCTGGCCGGCAGCCATAGCTGCCAAACCTCTTGAGAGTGAACGAAAACCTCTTGCAAGAGGATTATTCCTGCAGGCGTCTAAAATCATTATATTTACCTTATTTTTCGCGCTCTCCATCTTCTCTAACACCATCTGTACATCGACAGTTTTGTATTTAATATCAATTTCATGTCCTAATATCTCAGCACCTATTGGGATTAAATAATTCCTTCCCCCTACCTCTGCACCATGACCCGCATAGAAAAATAACCCGATATCTCCATTTGCAAGCTTCAGAGCAAAATCATTTACGGCTCGTTCCATTTCTTCTTGATTTGCATTCTCCTTTGTTATAACGTCAAAACCCAACTTTAACAACGTTTCTGTCATTTTTCGCGCATCATTTACAGGATTTTTCAGCGGACTATCTTTATAAGACGCATTTCCTATAACAAGTGCTATACGCTTTGGATTACTAACAACTTCTATACCCTTTTGGGTGTCTGCCGATTCTTTTTTTATAGATATTGACCTTTCCGCACTTGATATTTTCGACACCAATAGCACGATAATGAGCACTATCAACATGTCCCTTACCGACTTCATTCGCAACATCCCCACTGCCGAGTCTCCTCTTATTTTCAGGCTGTGCCTCGATGGCCTCCACAAACTTCCGCCGAGCATGGGCCCAACAACCGACAAGCACTATCCCGACCATAGATTCAAGGAAATCATACCCACTGTATCCGTCCGCCTGTACATACCCCTCATA
>JADFYB010000201.1:0-1741 GCA_015233245.1 Nitrospirota bacterium
AAGTATGGTGCCCTGACTCCATGCTATCACAAGCGCAGGAGATGTGACTTTTTTAAAATCAACGAAAGTTGCTGCAGGACGATCTACTAATGCAAATCTGATCACACAAAGAGCCCGCCCTTATTCAAAAACAAACCTGCTAAAAACATCCTGTTGTTACTCGGACGGTAACATATGCAAAGATGTAACAGAGATTTGTTCAAAGGTGGGCATTACAGGCGCTTTCCAAAAAAAACCATAGTGCAAAACGGCAAATATCCCCTGCAGAAAAGCTGATTTTTTAGGATATAATCCAGCAGGGGGCCCCGGCTCAAGTAGTACAATTGCCCGCACTGGTACGCTCTGAGCAACTATCTGAGCAAGCAGCCCTCCCATAGAGTGTCCAATAAGCACTGGTTCTTCATCAAGCGCCGACAGATCTTTACGTATGTCTGAGGCATAGTCAAGCAAACTAATTGTCCCAATATCGTTGATGTCCCTATCTGTTTGATTAGCTTTATGAAGGCGCAAATCAGGTGTTAGGCAGTTAAACCCCTTGATTTTAAAGAATTCGCTGAACTCCTCCCACACCCATGAGCCGCAATTAGCACCGTGTATAAAATATAAATATTTTTTTTTCATGCCCCCTCGCTTTTTCTTATTTACTTATTATATAATAATAACTGGAATATGGAAGAGACGGCAATAGGTAATTTCGAGCAATTCGGTTTAAGACCTGAAATACTCAAAGGGGTGTATGAGGCAGGCTTTAAAGTTCCCAGTCCGATTCAGGAACAGGCAATACCGATTATTCTATCAGGTAAAGATATAATAGCGCGGGCACAGACCGGAACTGGTAAGACGGCGGCTTTTGGGCTTCCCGCTATGCATGCTGTTAAGCACACCGGTTCTGTTGAGGTTTTAGTGATGCTCCCCACCCGTGAGCTTGCCTCGCAGGTCAGCGATGAGTTATACCGGTTAGGACAATATTTTAATATTCGTACGGCTGCGGTTTACGGCGGACAGTCTATAGGCAGGCAGGTGGATCTCATAAACCGGGGCGCACAGGTTGTTGCAGCCACACCGGGCAGACTTTTAGACCATCTGCGTTCAAAGCGTCTCAAGAAGTTTGCGCCGTCTATTGTGGTTTTAGATGAAGCCGATGAAATGCTTGACATGGGGTTTATCGAGGACATTGAGTCTATTTTTGAATTTTTACCCAAAAAACGCCAGACAATGCTTTTTTCAGCCACAATGCCCAGGGAAATTCAGGCGCTTGCCAGAAACATTCTGACAGAGCCGGTCACTGTCGATGTTACACCTAAGAATCTGGCCACTGCCGCTGATATTATACACAGATACTATGTAATAGGTGAAAAGGAACGTGAGGAGGCGCTTGTAAGACTCATTGACACAGAGGCTCCCTCTAAAAGCCTGATATTTTGCCGCACTAAGAAAGAAACTGAGATGCTTTCAAATACGCTTGTCTCAAGAGGGTATCTAACAAGAGCACTTCACGGCGATATGGAACAGAACCAGAGAAACGAGGTTTTGGCGGCTTTCAGAAAAGGTCAGACCTATATCCTTATAGCTACGGATGTAGCTGCAAGGGGACTGGATATAACCGATGTTTCGCATGTTTTTAATTATCATATACCATTTGAGCCTGGCAGTTATGTGCACCGGATAGGGCGTACAGGGCGCGCGGGCAAAAAAGGGATTGCAATTACCCTTGTCACACCGCTTGAGTTTAAGGAATTAA
>JADFYB010000201.1:1841-4969 GCA_015233245.1 Nitrospirota bacterium
AGATAACGCACTGCTTACTGAGAAGCAGATAGAAGAAAAATAAAAACGGGAGGTTATACATTAATGAGAGATTACAGAAGAGTAATGGTGGTGATAAACGGCTCTATAGATGTGCTTAAGCACGGAGCTAAGATGGCCAAAGAGGATAATTGCCGGGTTACTGCTCTTAAGGTTTTACCTGAATATGCAGGGGACCTTAGCCTTGTAGGAGTATCAAATATTGAAGATACATTAAACTCGGGCAAGGAGAGAATCGAACGTGAAATAAGGGATTTTGCCAATTCTGAAAAAGTATCTATAAGAACCCGTATAGAGTATGGTGACATAACGGAAAAAATAATCGAGGCAGTAGAGGACGAAGAGACGGATTTAGTCATTATGGGCGTCAAAAAGCAGAGCTTATTAGAGAAAATTTTGGGAGACAGAACGCTGGATAAGGTGTTTTCATTGGTACCATGTCCGCTTATGGTGGTGAGGGTATAAGAAAATGAGTAACGAAATTGATTTCAAAGCACTGATTTGTATAGACGGCTCCACAGAGGCACTGGCAGGAATGCGCTATGGCGCAAAACTTGGAACCGGACTCGGTGCAGCAATCACCATACTGCACGTCAGAGGCAGCAACGGTAATCATTCATCAACTGTTGGCACTACAGGAGTTTCCGGTAGCGGAGCAGCGTGGGGAGTGGCGGTTCCTGAAATCAACTATCTGGTTGAGGCCAAAGACACTCTGACCTACTATGGTTGGATGGATGAGAAATGGAACGAGGAACAGGAACGAACATTTGAGGGCAATCCCCTTGAGGATTTTCAGATAATGTACCAATCGCCGGACAAAGGCAAGATAACTCTTAAGATGACAACCGGTCACAACGTAGCGGCTAAAATATTATCAGAGGTGGAAAGTGGCGGTTACAGTCTGGTGATTATGGGTGCCTCAAAGAAAATGAGTGTGATTGACAGAATTCTGTTGTCCTCGGAGGTTCAAAAAGTGGTGGTTCATGCTCCTTGTGCCGTGTTGGTAGCAAGGGAGCTTGAAGCAGGCCACGGACATCTGTTTTGCCTTGACGGCAGTGAAAAGACCTACAACGCTTTGATAAAAGATCTGATGCTTGCCAATCTTTGCTCTTGCCCTGTGTCCATAATATCAGTAGCTGAAAATTCCTCAAAAGAGAGTGAAGCCAACGATATTATTAAAGAGGGAGCCAGACTGGCTGAAAGCCTTGGCCTTAAAGTGGATCAGAAAATCGTAGCTGTAGGCAATCCGGTAGAGGAGATAATAAGCCATGGCCGAAATTACTCTGTAATCGTTGTCGGAGCCGATACTACTACGGGCCTGAAACGATTTTTTATGGGCGGCACGGCTTTTAATATTGTATTAAACGCAGAAAACTCAGTGATGGTGGTGAGATGATAAAAAGAAAAAATGATCAGACTAATAACTACTTATTGGTGAAGTTGTTTCCATTTCTAAAGTGGATTGCAGAGTTAAAAGAGTCATGGAAAGTGGACTTGTTTGCAGGTTTAACGGGAGCAGTTGTTGTGCTGCCTCAGGGTGTAGCGTTTGCAATGATAGCGGGAATGCCTCCCCAGTATGGTCTTTATACGGCAATAGTGCCTGCTGTGATTGTGGCTCTGTTTGGCAGCTCACGGCATTTAATTTCAGGCCCTACTACCGCAATATCATTAGTAATCTTCAGCACAGTGTCTGTGATGGCAGAGCCTGGCAGTGAGCACTATGTGTCCATTGTGCTTATGCTGACATTGTTAGCCGGCCTTATTCAGTTTGGGCTTGGCGTTGTTAGATTAGGTGGACTGGTTGATTTTGTATCCCACTCGGTGGTTATAGGTTTTACCGCGGGGGCTGCTATTTTAATAGCTTCAAGCCAGCTTAAACACGTTTTTGGCTTACAGTACAAAAATGCAGCGCATTTTACAGACAACATAAAACTTCTGATAGATAATCTGTCAAACTACAACTTGCGCGCTCTTATAATAGCCGCAATAACACTGGCTGTGGTTATCACGATGAAAGTGTTTAAACCAAAGTGGCCTGGTATGCTTGTCAGCATGGTGGTGGGCGGAGGCGTAAGTTATGCCCTTGGATGGCACACACAGGGAGTGCGGGTGGTAGGAGCACTTCCATCAGCAATACCGCCGTTTTCACTGCCAAATTTCTCTTATGATACAATTCAATCGCTTGTCTCACCTGCTCTTGCCGTTGCAATGCTTGGCATCATGGAGGCCGTTTCAATAGCACGCTCCGTAGCGCTTAAGTCAGGGCAGAAGATCGACGGTAATCAGGAGTTTTTGGGGCAGGGGCTCTCTAACATGTTTGGGGCATTCCTTTCCTCGTATGCCTCGTCAGGGTCATTTACCAGAAGCGGAGTTAATTTCACAGCAGGAGCAAAAACACCATTTAGCGCAATATGTGCTGCAATGTGGCTTTTAGCTATCCTGGTTTTTGTTAAATCACTGGCAGCATTTCTGCCAATAGCTGCAATGGCTGCCGTCATACTGGTGGTTGCCTACAACCTTATAGATTTCCACCATATTTTGCACACAGTGAAGCTCTCCAAGCAGGATGCCGCTGTTATGGCAGTTACTTTTTTAGCCACTTTGTTTTTGGATCTTGAGTTTGCAATATACGTGGGTGCACTGCTTTCTATCGGATTGTACCTTAATAAAACTGCCCGGCCTCAGGTGCTTCCCAGAGTGCCAGAGCCTAACAGCGGCAGGCATTTTATAACTGATCCGTTCCTTCCCCAGTGTTCACAGTTTGGTATTATAAGGATAGAAGGGGATCTGTACTTTGCTGCCATGAATCATGTTGAGGAGAGCATAAATACACTTTGCTCATTTGTTCCCTCACAGACTAAGATATTGCTCATTTGCAGCAGTATAAATAATGTGGATTTGATGGGTGTTGAGTCTATGGTAAATCTCGTTAAAGACTACAGGAGAAACGGCAAGGACATCGTCTTCTGTAAGATGAAGCCGGAGGTTTACACGATGTTTAAAAAGAGTGGTGCGCTTAAAACGTTAGGTGAAGACCACGTGTTTGACTCTCAGGAGGACGCCATTGCCGACATTGTGTCGAGTCTGGATAAATCCGCATGCCGTCAATG
>JADFYB010000032.1:0-2456 GCA_015233245.1 Nitrospirota bacterium
AAAACGTCATCGGTAAGAAACATTGCTTCACTTCTTAAAGAAAGATTTCCGGCCTCAGTTTTTAAAATATTGAAAGACGTTGGAGACGCAGCCGACTCACTTGGTATGAAGGCATATCTTGTAGGAGGTGCTGTGAGAGACCTTCTGCGGTTTGAACAAAATCTGGACATCGATATAGTTGTCGAGGGCGATGGGATAACACTTGCCAAAGAGCTTTCGGTGCGGTTTGGGGGACGGGTAAAAACCCATGAAAGATTTCAAACGGCAAAGGTGTTTGGAATAAGGCTGCAAGGTACCAAGGATTTTGTAATAGATATAGCCACAGCACGCACCGAGTACTATGAAGAGCCGGGAGCGCTCCCTCAAGTTTTATCTTCCTCGGTTAAAAAAGACCTCTATAGGCGGGATTTTACGATAAATACGCTTGCAGTGTGTTTGAATAAAAAGGATTTCGGTAAGCTTATAGATTACTTTGGCGCTCAACGCGACCTGAAAGAGAAAACCATCAGGGTGCTTCATAATTTGAGTTTCATAGAGGATCCTACGAGGGCTTTCCGAGCAGTTAGATTTTCCGAGCGGTTTGACTTTAAGATAAGTAAACACACCGAGAGATTAATAAAGACGGCAGTTAAGTTTGATCTCTTTGGAAAAGTCTCAGGCACAAGGGTTTATGATGAAATGTCGGCTGTGTTCAGAGAATTAGACCCGGCTAAGGCTCTAAAGAGATTATCCGGCTATGAGCTGCTAAAAGCAATTCATCCGGACTTTACATTTAATAAGGAACTTGAGAGCATTTTAAGAAGTATCCACGCCGCCATATCATGGTACAAACTGACTTTTTTTTCGAGTGAACCGGATATTGGCAGGATTTATCTTATGGGGATAATGTCAACTCTGCCGGAAAGCTCTCGCATTGATGCTCTTATGAGGCTGACAACACCCCCTAATATAACAGATAATATAATAAACTCTCTAAAGCACTCGGCTGCTTTTTCTGCTTTGCCCGACTCTGACAACCCTACGGTGTTATATCATTTTTGTAAAAATTTAAACATAGAAACCATATTGTTTTTAATGGCAGTACACAAGGGCAGACAACAGGCCATATCGAGGTATCTGGTACAGCACAGACACATAGAACCTCTCTTAACAGGCAAAGAACTTAAGGACATGGGTTTAACGCCAGGACCAATCTATAGAGAAGTGTTTGACCAAATAATTAATGCAAAAATCTCAGGACTCATTAGAGACAAAGACGATGAGATAGCGTTAGTTAAGGAACGTTTTTTAATTCCAGCTTAATAATCTGTCTTATCTGCCTCACCAACCTCTGGCTCATCTTCTATCAGATTTTGGGGAAGCAACGCTGCAGCCTCACTGACTGGAAGCTCTTGCACATCCTTTAGTTTCCGGCCAACTGCTTTTGACCTCACTTTGGCTTTTTCAAGTGTGTCGGATGCTTGATGTAGCTTTTTTTGCACTGCATCCAGAACATCTCCATACTTAGTCCACTCAGTTTTGACAGCAGCAAGGAGGTTCCATACCTCCCCAGAACGCTTCTGGATGGCCAGAGTGCGAAATCCCATTTGAAGGCTGTTTAAAATTGACCATAATGTAGTTGGGCCAGCTATAACCACACGGGATTCCCGTTGAACAACCTCGGTTAATCCTACCCTGCGAATAACCTCGGCAAAAAGACCCTCTATGGGTAAGAACAGGATCCCAAAGTCTGTGGACTTTGGCGGGTTCAGGTATTTTGTACAAATGTCTTGTGCGCAGGCCTTAACACGGCTTTCCAGATGCTTTCCTGCCGCCTCAACACCATCTGCATCAGCACGCTCCTGAGCCTCTACCAAACGATGATAGTCCTCGATAGGAAACTTGGCGTCAATCGGTAACCAGACAGTTTCATCCTTTTCTTGTCCAGGCAACTTAATCGCAAACTCGACATTCTCGCCACCATCTTTCATGGTTACATTACGAGCAAACTGGTTGGAGTTTAAAGCCTGCTCCAGCAACGCCCCAAGCTGAACTTCACCCCAAGTCCCACGCGTTTTAACGTTTGTCAGTACCTTCTTTAAATCACCAACACCCGTAGCAAGGGTCTGCATCTCACCAAGCCCTTTATGCACCTGCTCCAGCCGCTCACTTACCTGCTTGAAGGACTCGCCTAAGCGCTTTTCCAGAGTCCCCTGCAGTTTTTCGTCCACGGTCTGCCGCATCTGGTCAAGCTGTTTAGCATTATCGTTCTGTATGTTTTGGAGCTTTCCTTCGACAGTGGCCCTGATTGCCTCCAGTTTTTTCTCATTTGATTCAGAAAGCCTCCCTATTGCAGACGACATGAGTTCAAGCTGAGTCTTTTGAACATTAGCCAACTCGCCTATTGTCTTTATCATCGTCTCTGTCAGTTCCTGCCGCTGTTGTCTTGCTGCGTTACTGTGCTCTTCTCTGCTTTG
>JADFYB010000032.1:2556-10573 GCA_015233245.1 Nitrospirota bacterium
CCTGGATGAGCTATACAGCAAGAAATGTGTAACTGAGGAGGCAATTTTCAGTCACATCAGGCGTGGCTCAAGGATTTTTGTAGGCACAGGGTGCGCCGAACCCCAGTATCTCGTAAAGGCACTAATAAAATATGCGGAGACCCACCCAAAGGCTTTCTTTGACACTGAGATTTTTCATGTCTGGTCACTTGGAGTGACTCCATACACTGACGAAAAGTTTAAGAACAACTTCAGGTATAATTCATTTTTTATAAGCGGCAGTGCAAGATCGGCAGTGAATGAGGGAATGGCCGACTATACCCCCGTGTTCCTCTCTAAGGTACCAGGGTTATTTATGCGAAGGATTATTCCTGTTGACGTAGCGCTGATACAGTGCTCACCACCGGATACGCACGGCTATATGAATCTCGGAGTTAGTGTAGATATAGTTAAGGCTGCTCTTGAGGCAGCCTCGATGGTTGTTGTTCAGATAAATACACATAGCCCCATTGTGCACGGCGACGGCTTTATTCATTTAAACGATGTGGATTACATTGTGCAAGCAGATGAACCCATACTGCAATACCACTCAGAGGCTGACTGTGAAACTGTACAAGCTATCGGGCGCCATGTTTCAGCGTTGATTCAAGACGGTGATACACTTCAGGTTGGCCATGGGAGCATTCCAAATGCCACTATGGCAAATCTCTCTGGTAAAAACAACTTAGGAATACACACAGAGCTGCTTTCAGATGGGATAGTGGATTTAATAAAAAATGGCAATGTTAACAATTTTAAAAAGAACAGAAACCGAGGCAAAACCGTGGCATCTTTTGCCATGGGCTCTCAGAGCACCTATGATTTTATTAATAATAATCCCTCAATAGAGTTCAGAACCATAGACTATACAAATGATCCAATGGTAATAGCCTCACACGACAACATGGTGGCAATAAACAGTGCTCTGCAGTTGGATTTAACCGGACAGGCCTCTTCGGAATCCATAGGAAAGATGTTTTACAGCGGCATAGGGGGTCAGGCAGATTTCATGCGTGGAGCGGTTTTATCCAAAGGCGGTAAGACCATTTTAACTATTCAGTCAACTGCTACCATTGTTGATAGCACTGGAGCAACAAAAACAATTTCGCGGATAGTTCCCCTGCTTGATAAGGGAGCTGGGGTAACACTCAACCGTGGTGATATCCAGTATGTTGTAACAGAGTATGGAATCAGCTATCTTCACGGCAAAAACATCAGAGAAAGGGCTATGCAGCTTATATCCATATCGCATCCATATTTCAGGGCATGGCTTATTGAAGAGGCTAAGAGTCTTAACTTAATCTATAAAGATCAACCCAATGTTACAGGCAGCTATCCGTTTGAACTTGAAACGCACAAGAGACTTAAATCTGGTCTTGATATCTTTATCAGACCGGTTAAGTTAAGCGATGAACCCCTTATGAAGGAGTTTTTTTATTCTCTCTCTGATGAAACGTTGTATAGCCGCTTTACGTCGGTAAGGAAAGATATGCCGCATGAGAGGCTTCAGGAGTTTATCTCTATTGACTACAGCTCTAAAATTGTTATTGTTGCCATCATACAAACTGACAACAGGGAGTGGATTGCTGGGGTGGGCCAGTATGCACTTTTTAAGGATACTTACATGGCTGAAGCTGCCTTTGTAGTCAGAGATGACTACCAGGGAAAGGGGATAGGTAAGGAGTTGATCAAACATCTGACATTTATAGCTCAAAAACAAGGACTTCTTGGCTTTATTGCAGAGACCATATCAGAAAACCATTCTATGATTGCCTTACTAAAGTCACTGGAGGCCACTGTGGAAAGACACGACGAGGAGGGCTCATGCTCGATTAAGGCAGTTTTCAAACGATAACCTATTGTTGTTTCAGACTTGTAACCCTGTTTATCAGTGCCGGCCCTCTCTGAACAGTGCGATAATACCGTACGGCAGGTCTGCCAAACACCATGCAATACCCTATATAATGATCTTCAGGAATTCCTATTTTCTTTCTAAGCTCTGGCACAACGGCAGTGACAGCCCATTTTAATAGGCCGTTCCAAAGTGTACCTATTCCCATGCTTTGTGCTAACAACTCAAAATAAGTTAGTGCTATAAGAGTGTCTGCCTCAGGAGATGGGCCATCTTTTGGTGATGATACAACAAGCATATGTGGTGCGCCACGGAAAATAATGTCCTTGCCAGCATCCCAGGCATCAACTACAAAAGAGTAGAATTCAAATCCCTTTGGTAGAGCATAGTTTGCAACTGCACTACGGACTCCTTCCATCGTTTCCTGTTTTATTTTATCCATAACCAGAGGGTCACTAACAACTGTAAAAAGATTCTGTCTTGTATTTCTGCCTGTGGGCGAATTTGCTACAACATCCAACAGACCACTTATCGTCTCCCACGGTACAGGCTTTTTCAAATAACGTCTCACTGCCCTCCGTCCTTTCATAAGGACCTCAAGCTTACTGGTTTCGGGCAGATTTCCTTCAAGCCTGATTGCATTGTCAGGATTAAGACCCAAAATGCTGACTGCACCTTCACTGCAGACAGCAAAACAATGCTCACACTGAACGCATTCGTTTTCCTTTCCTGGAATAATAGCAGGGTATTGTCCTTCAAATGCAATAATATTCATTACGCAATCCTCTATGCACTCACCGCACTTAAGACATCTTTCTTTGTTAACTGAAAAGTTAGTCATATATTACTCCTTTTATAAAAAAACCTCTTTTATTTTGCAGCTAAAAACAACTCCCCTATTTGCGGCATGTTAACCTCCACACACCTTATGACCTTCAATATTATAGTACAGAAACTATAGCTACTGCTGATATTATATCATATTATGTTGACTTTAAGAAGCCAAAACAGGCACAATCTTATCTGCGTACCTGGAATTTGAGTTATGTTATCGGGAGATTATTGATGGATACCGCTGCTAACAAACACGAGCTTTATCACAGCATATTTGGTTCTATACTTGACCGAACCGAAATGACCCCTTACCTTATGCTCTCCGCATATGATTATAAAACCGCTCTCTCACAGGCTACAAAAATGATGGGAAATCGCGGGTTTGACATAAGAGGAGCCGATGAGCTAACCGCAGGTGAAAATAACAGAGCACAACGATATGTAGATATGGCTCTCATCTATTGCCGTCAATACCTGTTTCCATTTTTAAAGGAACAACTTGCAACACTGATAAGGTTAAACTCACCAGCTCTTCATTATTATGAAACGGTTAATGATTCCTTAAAAGAAATAGAACAGAAACTTGAAAATAATGAATTCTGCAGCCTTCTAGATGAAGATCCAAGACATCTTTTTTTAATGGCCTCATCGAGAAAGTACCCCCACATGTTTTATGGATATAAAGGGATAGATATGGCAATATCCAGTGAATTTCAGCAAATGGCCTGCGCACTTCTAAAAGTCTGTCATCTAATAAAATCAACCGAGGAGGACAGCCAGGATATAAATGATTTTGTTCAGCTCGGCCTTTATTTTACTTCAAACGGCTTATCCCTCAATAATCTTTTTGATTTTGACTGGAGGCATCCTCCCCCAACTTTAACTGAAAATGAGTCTTCATTTAGGGCATATGTTAAGGTTTCAACCTTCTTCGAGCGTCTCAAAGAATTCATAGATTTTGACAGAGGAAAAAACCTCTTTATTTTCAAAAGCGGTGACGGTGTCGATGTGGAGATTTCGGAAATCTCCTCCAGATTAAAGACCATATACAGTATGGCAACTAAACTTGGAAATGATTTTGAAGGTGAAGCCCACATAATAAAAGATCCGCTGGCCGTTACGTTTATATTAAATGACAGAGACGATACACTTAAGCTTTTTCACGCCTTGCAAAAAAGAGGTGTAATTCTGCAGGAGACCGTAGTCTCCTCATCCATTATGCAGACAATATTTGACACCCCGGAGGACATGACAGAGGCCATAAAGAGGTTAATGACAAGTCTGAACAAAAGTGCTCATAAAGATTATATGCCTGATAATGAGGAGATTTCGCAAAGCGCAAGGGATTTCTACGGCGCACTGAGTAGAAATGCCATCCGAAATACACATACCTCAAAAGGCCAAAAAAAGTTTCAATGCAAGTTAAATTTTCCCGTACCAATACACCGTTGCCAGCAAACGAGAAAAATCCTTCTGCCGTATGCCGATAATCGCTGCGGAGGAATATCCACGCCGTTTTTTACAGAACAACACACGCTGCCAGTTGAATTAAGGATATCGGATAAACAGAGTTGGGAGGAATCGGAACAGAAAGGTGATTCCCATCACGACGCATATAAGTTCAGACAACTGGTTTCGGTGATGAACAGGATTTTTAAGGATAATTTCCACCTCCCAAAAGAAATAGATCCACTATTGAGAGAGGATCAGCGGAGTATTTTTCTTTAGAGAGCAAAAGGTTACTTTTGGTCTAAAAAACCATGCCGTATGACACTATAATGCCCCGTTTCCGTATCAACTTCATAAATGTCAAAGTTGTCCTCGACGGAAAACCCTGATTCGTGCACTGCAAAATTCAACGAAAGTGATCCATCCTTTCCACTGGACACCCTGTGAAACACACCAGGCGGCCATGATAGTATAGCAGGGGTGTCTATAACCAGCTCACCATTATGTTTGATTGACTCAGGCGTTACTTCAAAAGTTTCTATCTTTCCATGTTTAGGGGTATATAGTTCCGTTATCCTTGAGCCAAGGAAAACAAGGAGATTATCGGTCTGTGCTTTGTGATAATACCAAAACTGTCCTGTGCTCCCTTTTATGGTTGGAGAAACAGCATTTGGTCCGTGTTCAACTCTGTCAACAGAGTCAATACGTGGTATTTTATTTTCAGGAAGTATATGGAATTTTACACTCGGTGTGTTTCTAAACTCTACCAGAGGTATTATCGTGTATAAGCCATCCACAAATAGTTTTGTCACAAGTGAACTCTCTCCCCCTCACCCCTTTTTCAATACCACGCTGAGGAAATATGGAGCGGGCAACGAGACTCGAACTCGCGACCCCAACCTTGGCAAGGTTGTGCTCTACCACTGAGCTACGCCCGCTCTGGCGATGCTTCTACAGGTATCTTACTATAATACTTTCAAGTTTTACAAGTTTGCTCTTGTAACTTTAACATCTTTCTATGTATCATACAGTAACGTACCGTGAATGAATCACGGAAATAATTCTAAAGGAAAACGGCAGAGTTTGTCAATATGTATTATCCAAAAATAGAGGAATTTAAAAAAATATCTGAAGAGGGTAATCTAATCCCCGTTTATACCGAGATTTTAGCGGACACCGAGACTCCGGTTTCGGCCTATTTAAAACTGTGCGGACCTAACAGTTTCCTGCTTGAGAGTGTTATGGGGGGCGAGAAGTGGGCAAGGTATTCGTTTTTAGGAGTGGAGCCTGAAAAAATTATAAGATCGTATGGAAATGATGTTGAAATCATAACTGATGGTAAATCCATCACAAAAACGGTGCCAGACCCTATAGAGGTTCTAAGAGAAGAGCTCTCACAGCATGTTCCTGTCAAGATTCAGGGACTGCCGCGTTTTTATGGCGGACTTGTCGGATATATCGGATATGAGTGCGTTAGGTTTTTTGAAAGCGTTCCGGTAAGGGAGAAACCATCCCTTGATTTTCCTGATTCGATGTTTATGCTTATGGATACTATTGTAATTTTTGACAACCTGCGACAGGCAATTAAAGTGGTCGCTAATGCCTCCCTCATTGGTGGTAAAACCCCTGAGGAAAGTTACAAAGAGGCAACGGCAAAAATTGATGCTCTCGTTGCAATGCTAAAAAAACCGTCCGTAAGCCACACTCTCTCAATTGCTGAGAATTTCACTAATGTTAAAGACTCAGATGGGTTTAATTCATCTTTTGCTGAAAAAGGACAGTTTCTTGCTGCAGTTGAAAAATCAAAGGAATACATAAGAGCAGGGGATGCCTTTCAAATAGTGGTGTCTCAGCGGTTTGAGGCAGACATTGATATAGACCCATTTGATGTTTATCGCTGCCTGCGGGTAATAAATCCCTCGCCGTACATGTTTTATCTTAACTTTGGGGATATAAAAATCGTCGGCTCCTCCCCGGAGATTCTTGTCAGAGTGGAAGATGGCAAAATTACCCTGCGTCCGATTGCTGGCACCCGGAAACGCGGACGCTCAAACGATGAGGACAGTGCCCTTGAGGTTGAATTGAAGGCTGACCCAAAGGAACGGGCAGAGCACATAATGCTGGTCGATCTAGGCAGAAACGATGTCGGCCGGGTGGCTGTCACAGGTTCAGTGAAGGTTACCGAACTAATGGACGTAGAGCGCTATAGCCATGTCATGCACATAGTGTCAAATGTGGAGGGTGTTTTACGAGAGGAGCTTGACTCCTTTGATGTGTTAAGAGCGTGTTTTCCGGCTGGAACCGTAACTGGAGCGCCTAAGGTGCGGGCAATGGAAATTATAGATGAGCTGGAGCCTGTCATGCGAGGGCCATATGCAGGTGCTATCGGGTATTTTGGTTTTTCCGGCTCTATGGATACCTGTATTACAATACGCACCATACTGATTACAGAGGGCAAGGTATATGTGCAGGCGGGGGCAGGAATTGTTGCTGACTCGGTTGCCGAAAATGAGTATGAGGAAACTGTTAATAAAGCAAAAGGCATGTTTCGTGCCGTTAACATGGCTAAGAGCGGGCATTAGCCGAAACTATGGCGGTATTATGCTTTTAATGATAGATAATTATGATTCCTTTACGTACAATCTGGTTCAGTACCTTGGGGAACTTGGACAGAACATAAAAGTGTTCAGAAACGATAAAATCACCCTCAATGAAATAGAGAAACTGAGGCCGGAAAAAATTGTTATTTCACCCGGCCCCTGCACACCAAATGAGGCTGGAGTTTCCGTTGATTTGATTAAAACATTTTGCACCAGAATCCCTATTCTTGGCGTTTGCCTGGGACATCAGTCCATAGGAGCCGCCTTTAACGCAGACATTGTCAGGGCGGACAGGCTGATGCACGGTAAAACCTCACTGATTTACCACGACAGCCGTGGCATATTTAAAGGCATACCAAATCCATTTGAAGCTACCCGGTATCATTCCCTAATAATCAAAAACGGTACACTTTCCGAGGATTTTGAAATCACGGCGTGGACTGACGCAGATGAAATCATGGGAGTCAGACACAAGTCATACCCACTGGATGGGGTGCAGTTTCATCCAGAGTCAATACTAACCAAAGCCGGCAAGGATATACTTTCAAATTTCCTGACACTTGCAGATGTTTTTAACAGCAGATCGGCTGCGGGTGGAGACTAAACCTGTGATAAGAGAAGCGATAAGCATAGTGACTCAGGGGATAAACCTTAGTGGTGCCGAGATGGTTGACTGCATGACTGAAATAATGGAGGGCAAAGCAACGGATGCCCAGATAGCGGCATTTTTGACAGCCCTTAAGATTAAAGGAGAAACAGTTGAAGAGATAACGGCAGCCGTCTCTGTGATGAGAGAGAAGGCTATAAAAATAAATGCGCCTGAGGGGGTTGTGGATACATGCGGCACTGGTGGCGATCTTTCTCACACATTTAACATATCAACAACCGCTGCCATTGTGACTTCAGCTTGCGGAATTCCTGTAGCCAAGCACGGTAACCGTTCCTCGTCAAGCCGTAGCGGAAGCGCCGATGTGCTTGAAGCGCTTGGCATAAAAATAGACCTGAGTCCCGACAACGTTGAAAAATGTCTGTTTGAAACTGGATTTGGCTTTCTTTTTGCGCCTCTTTTTCATCCTGCTATGAAATATGCAGTTACCCCCAGGCGAGAAATCGGAATTAGAACGATTTTTAATATACTTGGGCCTCTGACTAACCCTGCAGGAGCTAAACGGCAAACAGTAGGCGTCTATGACTCCGCTTTAACAAAGCCGCTTGCAAGGGTGCTTGGTAATCTGGGCGCCATTGATGCTATGGTGTTTCATGG
>JADFYB010000032.1:10673-24366 GCA_015233245.1 Nitrospirota bacterium
CTGCCTCCTGTGCTTCTGACTACTCCGACTGCTTCTTTCATCTGCTCTATATTCATATTATCCAACATAACGGCATCTACGCCGCAACTGAGAGCTTCATTGAGTTCTGAGAGGGTTTGAACTTCAACTTCTATTTTTGTAAGAAACGGGACATTCTTTTTTGCCCTGTTTACCGCCTCTGTGATTCCACCTGAGGCCTTTATGTGGTTGTCTTTTATCAACACACCGTCATATAGTCCAAACCTGTGGTTTGACCCGCCTCCCACTGTTACCGCATACTTTTCCATGTGCCGCATATTTGGTGTTGTCTTTCTTGTATCAAGAATTTTAACCCCAAGATCTTTGACCTCTGTTACAAATTTTGCAGTTAATGTTGCTATCCCTGATAACCGCTGCAAAGTGTTTAAAGCTACTCTCTCCCCTATAAGCAATGAGGCGGTGTTGCCGGTAAGTCTTGCAATGTTCTGGCCGCGTTGCATAGTCGTGCCGTCTGTTGCCAATACTGCCACCGTTACTCCCTGATTGAGACTCTCAAACACCTCTTTAAAAAACATTATACCGGCTAAAATCATTGTCTCTTTAGCAAGCACAACAGCCTCCGACATTGAATTGTCATCAATAGTGCTGTTTGTCGTTATATCGCCGTGTCCTATATCCTCAGCTAAGGCATTTCTTATGAATTCCCTGACTTGCGGCGTTATCATTTTATTTCCTTAAGTTTACTGATGTTTTCCACTATCCGCTCTCTTTTAAGAATATGCTCGTTATATTTAAGCTTTTCTTTATCAACTACAGCCTTTGGCGCCCGCTCTATGAAATCCTCATTAGAGAGTTTTATATTTAACCCGTGTATAGCTTCATCAACCTTTTTAAGTTCCTTATCAAGCCTCTCAGTCTCTGCCTCAATGTCAAACAGTCCGCTTAAAGGAACATATATTTCCATCTCTGTCTTTACCGAGGTAACCGAACCCTCTGACTTTTCCACGTTTTCACCTATTTCAAGGTTTTCCCCGCACCTTGTAAGCGCTGAGATATAATCCTTATGTTCTAACAAATTCAGGCGAGCTGCATCTGAAAAAGTCCTGATTAAAGCCGAAATCTTCTTTGACGGCGAAATATTGAACTCCCCTCGGATACTTCTTATGCCGGTTACGGCGTTAATGACAAAATCCATACGCTCCAGCACTTGTGCGTCCTCCTCCAACATGTCGGGATATGAGGTGAGCATAATGGTTTTCCCCTCGTGAGGATATGAGTTCCAAATCTCTTCTGTTACAAAGGGCATAAAGGGGTGAAGAAGCCGCACTGAGGCATCAAGCACATACAGAAGACATTTAAGGGCAGCTTCAGAATACTCTTTACTCCTTTCAAAGGAGGTCTTAGATAGCTCTATGTACCAATCGCAAAACTCATACCACACAAACTGATACACAGCGTTTGCTGCATCATTAAACCTGTACTCCTCAAGTCCTCTGTTGACCTCAGCTGCGGCAAAAGACAGCCTGTTTAGAATCCACCTCTCAGGCAAGCGCATCAGAGCCCGGTCTGTCACAAGGAGTTCCTTTGCAATCTCCTCTATTTTCAATCCCTTATCAAATCCATACTTTTCTATGTTAAGATTTATAAACCGTGAAGCATTCCAAAGTTTATTAATGAAGTGCTTATACCCCTCTACCCTCTCCTCGGAAAACCTGATATCTCTGCCCTGAGCAGCAAACGCGGCCAGCGAAAATCTGAAAGAATCAGCCCCATACTCATCTATCATAATCAGAGGGTCAATCACGTTGCCCTTAGACTTACTCATCTTCTGCCCGCTTTCGTCTCTTATGAGTGCATGAATGTACACATCGTTAAACGGGCGGTCTTTCATAAACTTTAACCCCATCATTATCATTCGCGCCACCCAAAAAAACAATATATCAAATGCTGTGACAAGCACACTTGTCGGATAGTATTCACTGAGGTCTTTTGTCTTATCAGGCCAGCCCATGGTGGAAAAGGGCCAAAGTGCCGAGGAAAACCATGTGTCAAGGACATCCTGGTCACGAATAATGTCACCACATCCACAGTGCGGACAGCTTGTTGGGTCAAGAGTTGCGGAAAACGGCTTAACCGAAATTCCTACAGTTAAACTTCTGACATTTTGGATTATATCCTTGTGTTCCACACCGGCCTCAGTCAGTTGCTTATATGTTCCCTCGTTAAGTCCCCTTAGTTTTTTTGAAAGCACTATAAAAATGGATTCGCTGTTAGAAGCGCCTTGATCATCTGTGCACTTAGGGCAATACCAGACAGGAATTCTGTGCCCCCACCATATCTGCCTTGATATGCACCAGTCTCTTATGTTTTCCATCCACGAATAATAATTATTTTTCCACCCATCGGGGATAATGCGAATCTTTCCCTCTTTTACGGCATCAATAGCATCTTTTGCCATTGAAGAGACACTAACATACCACTGGGCAGTAGGGAGCGGCTCTATTATGGTTTTACACCTGTAACAACTGGCTACCGAATGGACATGTTTTTCTTCTTTTTGGATAAGCCCTTTTTCCTTAAGGTCAGCTACGACTTGTTTTCTACACTCATATCTGTCAAGGCCGGCAAACCTCCGTCCGGCTTCGGCTGTCATTGTGCCGTCAAGCCCTATGACTGTAATAAATGGAAGGTTAGGATTTTGGCGCTTTGCAATCGCCTCATCGTTAAAATCATGTGACGGGGTCACTTTTACAGCACCCGTGCCAAAAGCCTGGTCAACCTCAGTATCGGTAACTATGGGAATGGCCCGGTTGGTAAGCGGTAGTATCAAACGCTTTCCTGCCAGTTGCTGATACCTTACATCTAAGGGATTGACGGCCACTGCCGTATCCCCAAGCATTGTCTCCGGGCGGGTGGTTGCTACCACGATATGGCCAGAGCCATCCTCAAGCGGATACTTGATGTAGGTAAGTCTGCCCTCAAGTTCCTCATGTTCCGCCTCAAGGTCGGAAAGCGCCGTGTAACATCGCGGACACCAGTTTATTAGTCTCAGCGCTCTGTATATAAGTCCCTCGTTAAACAAGGAAACAAACACCTCACGCACGGCGTTAGAGAGTCCCTCATCAAGGGTGAAGCGCTCCTTTGTCCAGTCACAGGATGCGCCAATTTTTTTTAATTGGTGTATTATCTGCCCGCCATAACTGCGTTTCCACTCCCAGACCCTTTTTATGAACTCATCACGGCCAAGAGTGTGACGGGTTAAATTCTCCTTAGCAAGCATTTTTTCCACGACATTCTGGGTGGCTATGCCTGCGTGGTCTGTGCCGGGCACCCACAGCACCTTAAATCCCTTCATCCGTTTCCATCTGCAAAGCGTATCCTGTAGTGTTGCGTTTAAGGCATGTCCCATGTGAAGTGTTCCGGTAACATTTGGGGGTGGAATTACAATTGAAAACGACGGAAGTTCACTGTCGTTTTCCGGGCTGAAGAGATTATTTTTCAGCCAAAAGCTATACCATTTATCTTCTATTTCTGAGGGAATATATCCCTTTGAAGGCTCTTTTTTTGTGTCTTCCATTAGTATGATTCCTTTTATATAAAATATTTACCACACATAGTAGAAACTTATCTTAAAAGATTTTTCCAGCAGATTTTCGCAAATTGTTTTTCTTTCATCTGTGTCATCTGCGGATTATTCCTTTATCAGTTGTAGTTAGAAAAATATATGTTAGATGAATTCCGATTTTATCTGCTCTATTTCGATTTTTATTAGTTTTTCTGCCATCTGCGGGACTGTCTCCCATATTACCTTTTCTACCTCCTCTCTGAGTGTCGGGATGTTTTCCTCCAAAGTGTTTTTTATGACTCGCTCTGTTATCTCCTTTGTCATCTTAAACATCTCGCTGACTGTGTTGGATAAAATCCCCTTAATGGTAGAGGATATTACCTGGCTTATTATGGCATCAAGGTTAATCTGGCCTACAACATCATTTATTTTCCTGTTTATAGCCTCCGAGACACGGTCATCGAGGTCTATACTGATATCTTTAAAGTTCTCCTTTACATAGAGGTTTACCGACTCCTGAAATACGGAAAGAATACTCCCCTCGTCAAAAAGAATATCTATCTTATGGTCAAGACTTCTTTTAAGAATGCTGATTACATCAAAAGACGTAAGAAGGACATCACCATGCGGTCTTGACCCACCATCATCCATTGGGATTTCTCTGTATCTGTCTTCTTTAGGGGTGTAGGAAACTGTATCTTTAGTTTCAGGTTTTGGTTGATTATCTTTTGTAAAGAAACTGCCGGAGAGCTCCTGCAAATCCTCATGGTCTAAAAATTCCGTTGCGGTTATTTCATCCTCTAAGAACTCCTGAGTTGGGTTAGGGTCACCCTCTTTAAGTTCATCGGTAAGTTCATCAAAAAGTGAAGCAACAGAGTCATCGCCGTTGTCTTTACCATCTTTAGGCTGGAGAATTACATCCTGAGTGGTGTCAAATTCATCAAAGGACAGCTCTTCAAGAGTTGCCTCCTCCAGTTTTCTTGCATCGCCTTCAAAGGAAACCGTCTCCTCAACCATCGTCTCATTAAGAAGGGCCTCAATGTCGGCATCACTCATCATCGAGGTATTGTCCAGCTCCATGGGTTCATCATGCAGCTCATCCAAAGAGTCCTCATTGTCGTCGCCTGTCAGACTCTCCAGCACATCTTTAAGTTCCCGTGTGGTTAAATCATTATCTGTGAAATCCTGAAAGTCGTCCTTTTCGCCATGCAGAGAATCCTCAAACACGGCAGTCTCCTCTACATGGGTCTCTTCAAACAGGCTGTCAATGTCTTTTTCATCCATAATGGAGGTCTCGCCAAGTTCAATTGGTTCCTCCTCCTTGTGTGGCTCCTCCGGAGCTTCGTTTAAGTCCATGTTATCACCAGAGGGTTTTACGTAAGTATGTATCTTATTTAAAAACTCTTTAGAATCAAAAGGTTTAAACAGGTAATCGTTAGCTCCGACCTCTTTGATTTTTTGCTCATTAAGGGATTCAAACGCTCCAATAAGCAGAACAAAGGGCACATCTTTGAGGGTTTTATTAGCTTTTACCTGTTTACAGAGGTCGTAGCCGCCAAGCTTTGGAAGCTCCACGTCAGCAAGAATAATGTCTGGGACAAATGACTTTAATTTAGAAAGAGCCTCCTCCCCATCGTTTACAAAAACAATCTCGTAATTCTCCTCAGAGAGAATCAGCTCAACCACTTTTAGAATGGTCACACTGTTATTTACTAACAAAAGCTTATTAGACATCAGCTATTTTCACTCTTTAACCTGTGTTCCGGCATAGAAAAACTACCGGAAAGATATGTCAATTTTTAATATTGTTAAACACACGGTTTAACAGGAGGAAACACCTCATGAGCCACCAAAACCGCCTGAGGGCATGGAATTATTAGAGAAATCTGATGAACTGTCCGCACAACTAAAAGTAGAAAATTGTTTTTTCACGTTTTTAGAATTACACAAGGTGCAAACGGTATCAGTTTCACCCATCTTCTGAAACACTGAAAAAAGATTCTTACAGTCCTCACATATATATTCATATATAGGCATTGCTTACTCCTTTTTTTGGTATTTGCTTTAAACTTTCCGGCTATATTAACATAAAACAATAGTTTTGTTAACTATGTTGTAACATCATTTCATTATATCGGCCTGATACAATCCTCTGTCCATTCGTTAATCCTCTAAAATCTGCCCCTTCAGTCCATCTGGGGTGTAAACGCATATGGCATCCTTGTTTCCACTATCCGGATAAATCATACACCTGTAGGAGGCAGTCTTTCCGTAGTTTACCTTTATATGTTCCCATCCATTTATGTAAAAGCTGCACTCATCATTAAAACATACATACAAAAACGGGGTACACCACCCAAGCCCGTCACTTAAATTAAACGTGGGTGGTTCCATCTTGCTCATCTTCTGTCCGCAGTAGGGGCACTCCGGTGCTTCAGTCACTTTTATCTTTGTTTCCGTCATAAGTCTTTCCTGTCTCCTTTAACATACCAACGATACCCGTTGTTTGTCTTTGTTTATAAAAAAGTCTTTCATAGACCTGATGCAGTCTTGTGGTATTCCTGAATAGATTTAATCCCCACCTTATTTGATTTTAACATTTCCACAGCATTTGCGACAGCCCTTGCCGCAGAAATCGTAGTTGCGTAGGGAATCTTATAGGTGAGTGCTGATGTTCTTATTGATTGGGAGTCTTGTTTAGATTTGGAATCTGATATTGTGTTGATTATGAAGTTGATTTCTTTGCTTTTTATTAAATCAACAATGTGAGGTCTCAGTCCCTCATTTACTTTATTAACCGGCTCAGCCTCAATCCCCTGCCCCTGCAGAAATTCCGTAGTGCCTTTTGTTGCAGCAATTGTAAAACCGTTTTTAATGAAAGTGCGCGCTATTTCCACGCATGAGTGCTTGTCCTTATCCCGCACACTTATAAAAATCTTACCCGCCATCGGAATCCTGTTATAGGCCGAGGCCTGAGCTTTAGCATAGGCCAGACCAAAATCCACGTCTATTCCCATGACCTCACCGGTTGATTTCATCTCAGGTCCAAGTATAGTATCAACTCCGGGAAACCTCCCAAATGGCAGCACTGATTCCTTTACCGCAATGTGTTTAATTACCGGCTCCTTTGTGACACCCAACTCATCAAGAGTTCTGCCGGCCATTATCTTTGCCGCAAGTTTGGCGATTGATACCCCTGTGGCCTTACTGACAAATGGCACCGTGCGGCTGGCTCTGGGGTTAACCTCCAAAATGTATATCTCATCCTCTTTTACGGCAAACTGTACGTTCATCAGCCCTATAACTCGAAGCTCAAGAGCCAGCGCCTTCGTCTGCTCCTTTATTTCATTCACTATGCGGGGGTGCAGGGAGTATGGTGGCAGTGAACAGGCCGAATCTCCAGAGTGAATTCCAGCCTCCTCGATGTGTTCCATGACTCCGCCTACTATGACTTTGGTGCCATCAGATATGGCATCCACATCAACCTCTATGGCATCTTCAAGGTACTTATCCACTAACACTGGTTTTTCATGAGACACCTTAACAGCACGCCCCATGTAATCATATAACGACTCGCTGTCATAGACAATTTCCATGGCGCGTCCCCCTAATACATACGAGGGCCTTAACATAACCGGATAACCAATCCCATCTGCCGTCCTTAGCGCCTCTTCAACAGAGCGCGCTATGCCGCTAAGTGGTTGTTTCAAATTGAGCTTGTGGAGAAGGTCTTTGAATCTGGCCCTGTCTTCAGCCCTGTCAATAGCATCGGGGGATGTGCCAAGCACCCTGACTCCCGCCTTTTCAAGCGGTACGGCAAGTTTAAGCGGCGTCTGCCCGCCAAACTGAACTATTACTCCTTCAGGTTTTTCCACGTCTATGATTGAAAGCACATCTTCAATAGTAAGAGGCTCAAAGTACAGCCTGTCCGAGGTGTCATAGTCGGTGCTAACAGTTTCCGGGTTACAGTTTATCATGATGGTTTCATACCCAAGCTCCTTAAGGGCATAAACCGCCTGTACACAACAGTAGTCAAACTCTATCCCCTGCCCTATCCTGTTTGGACCTGAGCCAAGAATCACTATCTTTTTTCGATCAGTTGGGTTAGCCTCACAAGCAGATATCGCATGAATTTCCGCCCTATCCGTTGTGTCCTCCGATATTTTATAAAACGGTCTTTCGTACGTTGAGTACAGGTATGGGGTGCGTGCCTTAAACTCTGCCCCGCAGGTGTCAACGATTTTATATACCGGTATAATTCCCCTGAGTTTTCTTAATACCCTGACTGTGTCCTCATCGGTTTTTAGAAGCTCTGAAAGCCGCCGGTCTGAAAACCCTGACTCCTTTGCTTTTCTTAGCAGCCCTGAATCTATATCTGACAGATTTTTGACATGCAGAGCCATGTCGGATAGTTGTTCTTCAAAATCAATAATTTCCTTAATGTTGTTTAAAAACCATGGATCCACTTTGGTCACTGAGTTTATGGCATCAACCGTATAACCCCTTCTTATGGCTTCACCAATAAACCAAAGTCTTTCTGAGTTTGGTTCTTTGAGTTTCAACATCAGAGCCTTTTCGTTTAAAGTTTCATCGGGCTTTTCAAAGCCATATGTGTCTGCTTCAAGGCTTCGCATCGCTTTTTGAAGTGATTCCTTAAAAGTTCTCCCTATAGCCATAACCTCACCCACAGACTTCATGGCAACGGTTAGAATGGGCTCAGCCTCCGGAAATTTTTCAAACGCAAAACGCGGAATCTTTGTTACAACATAATCTATGGTTGGCTCAAAAGAGGCTGGAGTTTCACGGGTTATATCGTTTGGGATTTCATCAAGCCGTAATCCTACGGCAAGTTTAGCGGCTATTTTGGCTATCGGAAATCCGGTTGCTTTGCTTGCCAACGCCGAGCTCCTTGACACTCTCGGATTCATTTCAATGACAAGCATTCTGCCTGTTTCCGGACTTAGTGCAAACTGAATATTGCTCCCTCCGGTATCAACCCCAATTTCTCTGATAATAGCGATTGAAGCGTCTCTCATCCTCTGATACTCTTTGTCGGTAAGGGTCTGAACCGGAGCCACCGTTATAGAATCCCCTGTGTGTACTCCCATAGGGTCAAAGTTTTCTATTGAGCAGATTATAACCACATTGTCGGCATTATCTCGCATTACTTCAAGTTCATACTCTTTCCAGCCTATGACCGATTCCTCTATGAGCACCTGAGTGACAGGACTGAGATCAAGCGCATTTTTAAGAAGCGCACCGTACTCTTCAAGATTATAGGCAACCCCTCCTCCGGTGCCGCCCAGTGTAAAGGCAGGCCGCAAAATAGCCGGAAACCTTACGTACTCAACCGCCCTCATTCCCTCTTCAACCGTAGTTACAGCGACACTTCGGGGAATCTCAAGCCCGATTCGCTCCATAGAATGCTTAAACTGCTCTCTGTTTTCAGCCTTAACTATTGCATCCAGCCCGGCCCCTATCAGCTTTATCCCGTATTTGTCCACCACACCAAGCTCACATAATTCCACGGTGAGATTAAGGGCTGTCTGCCCGCCCATAGTTGGCAACAGGGCATCGGGGCGTTCCTTTTCGATTATCATCTCAAGGATTTCACTGGTAAGCGGCTCAATGTAGGTCACATCGGCCATATCGGGGTCAGTCATTATAGTTGCAGGGTTGGAGTTTACTAAAATTACCTCATACCCCTCTTCTCTCAGCGCCTTACACGCCTGAGTACCCGAATAATCAAACTCACAAGCCTGGCCGATTATTATAGGCCCTGAGCCTATGATTAGAATCTTTTTTATGTCGCCTCTTTTTGGCACTTTCTTCCTCTTGGTTTATGTTTTTATATAATGCAATACGTTATCTGCTAATTCCTGAGCCTCTTCTTTGGTTTTACCGCTGTATATTATTATGTTTTCAGACAAATCAGAAGTGTTATCAAAAAGACATTCCACACTATAAATATGTTCTGAAAGCCCAAAGCCCGGTATGACTGTCCCATGTCCAAGAGCAATTTTTTTTACAAACTCTACCCCGTCAGGGTTAGACATCTTAAACTCTGTGTGTTTAACTATAACATCCTTAATATCACTTAATGGCCTTTCAAAAACATTGGTTCTAAATGTCCCGTTTTTAGTTAACTTTATTAGTCCAATATTTTTATCCACTAACAGCTCAAGAGCTGGCTCTTTAAAAAGTAGAATTCTTGATAGTGGAAATGAGGTAATGGCAAGCACTAAAGCTATAACGTAGTGGCTAATTGTCAAAACGCTGACTCTGTATATGATAAACACATATAACAGAGCAACCCCGCCTGAGACAAATGCTGCTGACATTTCAGCGTTAAATATCCCCACATGCAACACACTCGTCTTTTCAGCTTTGAAGGATCTGGAGATTAGCAAAAGACGATTGCCTTGATAGTAGATGTCGTAATTCAACCCGCTATGTTTATCATCTTTTAAAACTGAAACACCCCTCCATTGCTGGTGAAACTATGTTGTGATTATAATAGCCCGACGTGTTTAAGAGCCTCTTTAATGTCAGGGTTTTTGATGGATACCTCTTTAAGGGCTTTTTCAAGCAATTCAGCCCGTTCTTCGAGTTCTTTAGTTTTTTGTACGGCGGGAGCAAGTGCAGTACGTCTGTCCCATAATACAAATCCCATTAAAAACCCCATGCCACTAAAAAATAGTCCAAATAGTATCCCAAAGCCCCATAGCATGAAAGTTGTCATCTGCTCGAACCTTTTATTCATATCAGCTTTCAGACTATTCATATCAGCTCTCAGACTATTCATATCAACTCTCATATCGTCAATCCTTTGGTTTGTAGCCTTCAGACCTTCTTCAATCCTTTGGTTTGTAGCCTTCAGACCCTCCTCGATTCGAACCATACGCTCCCTGTCTGCCTGCGTAAAGGATGAATCTGCTGCGGAGGCAACCGTTGTCAGACAAAACAACATAAATATGGTTATTGCTATGCTCTTCATGGTTGATTGTAACATATCTCGGGTATTACCCACAATACGACGAACTTTTTTTGGCTCAGTTAGGGTTAAGTCAGTAAATAACAGCAGTTTCAGGCTGCTTAAATTCTCTTTTCACGTTTCAATTAAAATCTCATCGCCACTGACAGCGCATTTATATGTCTTTACATTCATAATGCCGATTTTAGCAATGAGTTTTATTAAAAACGGGGGAAAACTCTTAAACCAAGCCTGAAGTATGCCCGTGGTTACGTCAAACGTTGCTCCGTGACACGGGCATATTACCTGATTACCCTTTAACGTGCCGGTATGAAGCTTGCACTTTTTGTGCGGACAGATGTCTCCCAAAGCAAAATAATTGGAATCAACTTTTACTAAAAGCACGTTGTTGCCACCCTCTTGAACTCCAATCATGCCGTTTTTCTCTAATTTATCCACACTCACTCGTATCATGTCTGTGCCTCCCAATTTAATTACACATTTTTTTCAACCATATCCATAAAACGCTTGAAGAGATACATAGAGTCGTTAGGCCCTGGACCTGCCTCAGGGTGATACTGTACAGAAAACAACGGGTAGTCGTTATGCCGCATTCCCTCTGCCGTGTTATCGTAGAGGTTAACGTGAGTAAGTTCCACTTTACCCTTCAGGGAATCAACGTCAACACAGTAGTTGTGGTTTTGGGATGTGATTTCCACCTTTCCGCTTTCAAGGTCTTTAACTGGATGATTACCGCCGTGGTGGCCAAATTTAAGTTTATACGTCTTTCCACCTAAAGCAAGCCCAATTATCTGATGTCCAAGACATATACCAAATATGGGCTTTTTGCCGATAAGTTTTCTTACATTAGAAATGGCGTATGTTACGGCCTCAGGGTCACCTGGACCATTACTTAAAAAAATTCCATCCGGTGACATGCCAAGCACATCTTCAGCTGACGTTTTTGCCGGTACCACTGTTATGTCAAACCCTGTATTAAACAAATTCCGTAGTATGTTAAATTTTACACCAAAATCATAGACCACCACTTTGGGCTTAGCTCTGTCCACTATCTGATACAAATGCCTGCCGGTTTGCTTTGTCTTGCCCCATTCCCACAGTTTTTCATTCCACCTGTAATCGGATTTTGTGCTAACATCCTTAACCAGATCAACACCCGCAATTCCAGCATGTGCTTTTATTTTCTTTAATAAATCCTTAGCGTTAGTCTCTCCTGTTGCTATAATTCCCATCATAGAGCCGTTGTCTCTAAGGTGTGAGGTGAGTGCCCGTGTGTCTATTCCCTGAATGCCTGTGATGCCGTGGTCTTTTAAATAGCTATCGAGAGAGCCCTTAGAGCGCCAATTGCTGTGGTAATCAAAATTCTCTTTTACAATAAAACCCTCAACTTTTGGTCCGCCCTTGGATTCAATATCCTCCGGATTTACCCCGTAGTTGCCCATCTGGGTGTATGTCATGGCTACAATCTGTCCTGTGTATGAGGGGTCGGTAAGAATCTCCTGATACCCGGTCATTGAGGTGTTAAACACAACCTCACCTGCGGTCTCACCTGAGAAGCCGAAACTCTCCCCCTCAAAAACCAAACCATCCGACAGCACAAGCGTTGCCTTTAACATTAGTGTCTCTCCGAAATATTATCATACGTAACTCTGCCACGATTTATAGTTAACACAGGCTGCCCTTTAAGCTGCCATCCTAAAAAGGGAGTGTTTTTACCTTTTGATAAAAACTGCTCGCTTTCCACTGTAAATTCCGCCCCCATATCAACCACCACAACGTCACCGTCTTTGCCCTCTTTAAGTGAACCCTTATCTATGTTTAATATCAGTGCTGGTTGATTGGTCATCTTTTGTATTAATCTATTTAGCGGCAACACTCCGTCATGCACCAATCTGATACTTAGAGCAAAAGCCGTTTCAAAACCTGAAATCCCAAATGCCGCCCTGTCAAACTCACACATCTTATCGTCCCTGTGATGCGGGGCATGGTCGGTTGCGATTGTGTCAATTGTGTCGTCACTTAGGCCCTCTCTTACGGCCTCCATATCGCGTTGGGTTCTAAGCGGAGGATTAACCTTACCGTTTGTATTGTATCCTGAGACAGCATCCTCAGTTATACTAAAATAATGCGGGCAGGTCTCGGCAGTGACATTTATCCCGTCCTTTTTAGCCTCTCGAATTGCCCTGACGCCGCCTGCCGTTGAGACGTGTGCCACATGCAGTCTGCCTCCGGTAAGAGCCGCTAAGTCAATATCACGCTTAATCATGATAATCTCTGCCTCGGTTGGTATTCCTCTAAGCCCTAGTATGGTTGACAAATACCCCTCATTCATCACCCCGCCCTCGGATAAATGAGCATCCTCAGCATGGGAAATTACAGGACAGGAAAACACCTTAGAATACTCAAGCGCCCGCCTCATTATAAGAGAGTTCATAACTGGCTTTCCGTCATCTGAAAATGCAACACATCCTGCCGTTTTCATCATGCCCATTTCGGCAAGCTCCTTGCCCTCCTGTCCCTTTGTGATAGCGCCAATGGGAAACACATCGCAATAACCCTCCATCATTGTCTTTCTAACAATAAACTCCGTGACAGTTTCGTTATCGTTTACGGGCTTTGTGTTTGGCATAGGACACACTGAGGTAAAGCCGCCTCTTGCTGCGGCAAGGGTGCCGGTTCGTATGGTTTCTTTGTACTCAAACCCAGGCTCTCTTAAATGAGCGTGCATATCAACAAACCCCGGGAAAACATACAGTCCTTCCGCATCAACCACAGTTATATTGGAATAGCCAACCTTGATTGAATCTGCTCCGATAGACACCTTTTCAACTCTGCCGTTTGTGATTAATACACAGCCAATAGCGTCTATCCCCTGTGAGGGGTCAGTGATGTGTCCGTTTTTTATTAAATAATCTGTCATCTTTTTCTACCTATGCTTTCACTTAGTTCTTATTTTGTCTCTTGTGTGGATAGGAGCATTTAAGTAGAATCCATTTGTTTGCGTTTCTATTTTAACGCTTAAAGGTATAGAAAAGTCAAGGGTAATAGCAAAGCAGCTGTTAAATTTTATAGTAAATCATCAATATATGTCCTTTCCAGTCAACCTGTGTGTAATAAACTAATAAGCCATCCTCTGTAAGTTTAAAATAGCAATG
>JADFYB010000202.1 GCA_015233245.1 Nitrospirota bacterium
GTCAAACCCTCAAATCCCACAGGAATTATGTTATACACTCGTTTTATTGCGTGTAAAAACTCCTCGTATCCATCCAGGGTTTTAAAGTCTTTTAAGGCATCCAGTTTGTTTATCAGGTAGATTACAGGGATTGCAAAAAAATCCTCTACAGCCGCAGAAACTGTATCGTAACTGTAACCCATCGTTGTTGTAAGCAGGGCTTCAATGCGCTGCCGGAAAAACCCTTCTATGACTTTAACCAAAGAAGCATCAAAGTTGTTAAGCCTGATGGCATCAGTAAAGATCTCTTTTAAACTGATACGGTATTCTGTTTTTAACAGTATAGCTATAATTCCAAGCCCCTGCCTTCTAAGTGCATACGGGTCCTCAGAGCCTGATGGAATCAGCTTTGCCGAAAAAAACGATACAATGTTATCAATTTTATCACTGAGGCTTAAAATTATGCCGGTTACGGTTTGTGGTATCTCATCTCCGTAAAACCGCGGTAAATACTGTTCTGAAAGCGCTTTGCTTACCTCAGTGTGTTCTCCGTTAAGGGCGGCAAGGCGGGTTCCGGTTATACCCTGAAGCTCCGGGAATTCTCTTACCATACCGGTTAAGAGATCGGTTTTAGAAAGTTTCACTGCTCTTTCAATAACGGCGTTGTCAGGAAAGGGGTCAGCGACCCCCGGCGGCTTATTATTGGCTAACTTATCGGCAAGTGATGTGGCGAAAGGATACATACGGTTTGTTTTTTGATACATAGTTCCAATTGATTCGTGATGTACTATGCCGATGAGTTTATTTGATAGATCGATGAGCGGAGTTTTTAAATCCGTCTCGTAGTAAAATTTTGCGTCATCAAGGCGTGCCTTTATGACTCTTTCCGCTCCAGCTCTTACCACAGCGGCATTGTCATTAGTTGTGTTACTTATGACAACAAACTTGTTGATAAGTTTTCCATCCTTGTCAGTAAGCGCAAAATACTTCTGGTGGTCCCGCATGACGCTAACTAAAAGCTCAGGAGGTAAGGTTAAAAATCTCTCAGCCGAAAACTCCGCAATAACAGCAACTGGGTACTCAACCAGGTACGTAACAGTGTCAAGCAGGGATTGATCCTCATGCAAAAAAGCGCCGTTTTGGGCGGCTATATCGGTAAGCTGTGTTTTTATCATTTCTTTACGTTCATTTTGGTCAACTATCACAAAATTTTTCCGTAAAAGCTCAATGTAGCCGGATACACCGTTACAAGGAATCTCACCTTGTGATAAAAACCTGTGGCCATAAGTCTTATCAGAACTTCTAATTCCGGCAAAATCAAACACAACCGGCTCATTACCGTAAAGAGCCGTAAGCCACTGGACAGGCCTTACAAAGCGTGTATCAAGGTCGCCCCATCGCATCATTTTAGTAAAAGTGAGTGCAGAGATGATTTTTATAAAAATTGTACCGATAATCTCTTTTACTGCCACACCAGGCTCCTCAATCACGGCACACACATACTGTCCTTTGCCTTTTGTGCGCACTTCAAGTTTTTCAACCGGTATGCCATTAGATGCGGCAAAAGCGATGGCAGCCTTAGTGGGAACTCCGGTTTCGCCATAGGCTACCTTTACGGGGGGCCCAAGCAACTCACGTGTGCGCCCCTCTTGATGTGGATTTACTCCGGTTACAATAAGTGTAAGACGTCTTGGCGTAGCATAGGTATTTATATCGGAAAATGCTATGGCAGCTTCTGTAAGAGATTTTTCGGCAAGCGCCTTTAACTGTTTAAGTGCAACAGGCAGAAACCCTGCCGGAACCTCCTCCACTCCTGTCTCAAGCAATAAGTCCACTGTGTCCATAAACTTACGGTGCGTCCTTTTCATCTGGCTGTTGCAGATTTAAGTTATTAACATAAAGTTGAGCACAGTGTTTGGCAAGTGCCCTGACCCGTCCAATGTATGAAGTGCGCTCAGAAACTGAAATTGCTCCCCGTGCATCCAAAATATTAAACACGTGTGAACATTTCAGACAGAACTCATAGGCCGGATATACCAGCTCCACTTTGGCTAATTCCTGTGATTGCTTCTCAAAATCATCAAACAACCGTCTGTGCATATCAACAGAGGCATAGTCAAAGTTAAATTTTGAAAACAACACCTCATCCTCGTGGTGGATGTCTCCGTAGGAGAAAGTTTCATTCCATTTAAGGTCATAGACGTTATTGACGCCCTGTAGATACATTGCAATCCGTTCAAGTCCATACGTAAGCTCAACGGAAACGGGTTTAAGGTCAAACCCTCCGACTTGCTGAAAATAGGTAAACTGCGTGACCTCCATTCCGTCCAGCCACACCTCCCAGCCCAGTCCCCATGCACCCAGCGTGGGGGATTCCCAGTCGTCTTCTACAAATCGTATATCGTGCTTTTTGGGGTCTATGCCAAGAGCGGTGAGACTCTGCAGGTAGATCTCCTGTGAGTTAGGCGGTGAGGGTTTAAGAATTACCTGGTACTGGTAGTAGTGTTGAAGCCTGTTGGGGTTTTGCCCGTACCTGCCGTCAGTGGGGCGGCGTGAGGGCTGCACATATGCTGTGCTCCAGGGCTTTGGTCCCAGCACTCTGAAAAAAGTAGCCGGATGAAATGTTCCCGCTCCAACCTCAAGGTCATAGGGTTGAAGCAGCACGCATCCTTTTTTAGCCCAAAATTCCTGTAATTTTAAATAAATATCCTGAAAGTACATGGTTTCAGATATACCGTTTTCCTTTTTTATTAATCCATAAGCCTTACACACAGGCTGATAAAAGCATAAAGAATACTAACTTGTTTTGTCAAATATGTTATACTCTGTGTGTGAAGTCATTGCAAGCCATTAAAAGGCAGTACGGTTGGCTAATAAAACTCTGATAAAAGGCAACGAGGCAATAGCTAAGGCTGCCATAGAGGCAGGGTGCCGGTTTTATGCGGGTTACCCAATAACGCCTCAAAATGAAATACCTGAGTACATGTCTTATGCAATGCCGGAGGCAGGCGGGGTGTTTATTCAGGCAGAGAGTGAGATAGCGGCAATAAACATGGTCTATGGGGCGTCGGCAGCCGGTGTGCGGGCGATGACCTCGTCAAGTTCGCCTGGCATTAGCCTTAAGCAGGAGGGGCTGTCGTTTTTAGCAGGAGCAGAGCTCCCGGCGGTAATTATCAATGTTCAGAGAGGTGGCCCCGGACTTGGTAACATATCAGGCTCACAGGCTGATTATTTTCAGGCAGTAAAGGGCGGCGGACATGGTGATTATAAACTTCTGGTCTATGCCCCGTACAATGTTCAGGAGATGTGGGATTTAACCATGCTTGCCTTTGATAAAGCCGATCTCTACAGAAACCCCGTTATGATACTTACCGATGGGATCTTAGGCCAGATGATGGAACCTCTTATTCCAACGCGTTATGTTAAGCCTCAATTACCGGAAAAGACGTGGGCTCTTACCGGCTGCAAAGGCAGGGCGCCAAATGTGATAAAAACCCTGTACATGGGAGATGAAGAGCTCGAGCAATTAAACAATACTCTTATGGAAAAGTACAGGACAATAAGAGAGAAAGAGGTACGCTTTGAGGCCATCAATGTGGATGACGCTGACATTGTACTTGTTGCCTTTGGGATAGCGGCAAGGATATCATACTCAGCCATGGCAGCGTTAAGAAAAGGGGGCAGGAAAGTGGGGCTACTCAGGCCTATAACTCTGTTTCCATTTCCATCCGATGCAATTTTAGCTTTAACAGGAGCAGGCAGAAAATTCGTTGTGGTAGAGTTAAACTCTGGCCAGATGGTTGAGGATGTGAGGCTATCCGTAAACGGCAGGTCAGAGGTGCTTTTTTATGGCCGGCCCGGCGGTGCTATAATGAAACCAAATGAAGTATATGACTTTGTCTCTAAGATTTATCCGGAATAAATTAACGCATTTATTAAGATAATGATATATAATAAATAATGGCGCAGAAAACATAGAGGGAGGATGGAATGACAAATATAATAGACCAGATAAAGTCAGAGATACTTCTTGAGACAGGTACAAATGAGCTGGAAATACTTGAGTTTTACATAGATGAAGAGAGCAGACATGGTCAGGAGAGCCGCTTATATTTTGGTATGAATGTTGCGAAAGTCATGCAGGTCATAGAAAACCCAAATCTTAAACCAAGGGATTATGCCCAAAACCCGTGTTTTTTGGGGACAATTGGGCTTCGTGACCACATAGTGCCTATAATAGACCTGAGCATCTGGCTTGACGTCCAGAGAAAGACCGACTCCGGGGACATCATAATCATAACGGAATTCAGCAAATCAGTTCAGGGGTTTTTGGTTTCAGGGGTTACGGAGATAACTCGTTTCCAGTGGAAAGAGGTAGTGCCTCCAGGGCGGTTTATATCGCATCTGGGTTCAAAGGCAATCGTAGGCATGGTTTATGCCAAAGACCATTTCATACAACTCCTTGATCTTGAGCATATCATCTCGGATTTAGACCCCCACTCATCAGTTGATACGTGGAAAACTACGGTAAGGGCACAGACGCAGTACCGGGCGCTTATAGTGGATGACTCGGAAACAATTCGGGAGATAATCAGAAGAAACATGGAGGCAGCCAATTTTAAAACAAAATTGTTAGACAACGGACAGGATGCCCTGGACTATTTAAAGGAGCTGGGTAAAACCGGAACAGCCGAGGGTAAAGGCATTTTTGAATATATAGATGTTGTAATATCCGATATAGAGATGCCGCTTCTTGATGGCTATACTTTGACTAAAAACATAAAGCAAGACCCTTATTTGCAAAAAATCCCTGTAATTCTGTACTCATCCCTTATCACAACCGAGTTGCGCCATAAGGGGGAATCTGTGGGGGCAGATGATCAGGTGTCAAAGCCGGATTTAGATGAAATGGC
>JADFYB010000033.1:0-7524 GCA_015233245.1 Nitrospirota bacterium
GTTAAAATGTTTAAAGGTCAGCTTAGGTTTTTCTACACTTAAAGCTGTTGGCTTTTTCTTTTCTGTAATGAAAAAGATGATTAAGAGCACTGTTATCACGCCGGGTATCATCGAAATCCAGAAAACTTTGCGGTAATCGTTAGACAACAACCCAAGGAGAAAGAAAGCCAGAGCAGGCCCAACAACAGCTCCCATTGTATCCATCGAGCGATGGAAACTGAATGCTCTTCCGAGATTTGAGCTGTCTGAGGATTCGGCTATAATTGCATCGCGGGGAGAAGTACGTATTCCCTTACCAAACCTGTCAATGATGCGAAACCCCATCACATGGTGCCAACCTGTAGCAAGCGCAACAATTGGCCTGCTTAGTGTTGAGATGGCATATCCGGCTGCCATAAGCCACTTGCGATTTCCGACTCTGTCGGAAAACCAGCCGGAAAAGACCTTTAGCAGGCTGGCCGTTGATTCTGCAATACCCTCAATAAGACCAATAACAGATTTGTTTACTCCAAGAACATTTGCTAAAAAAAGCGGTACAATGGGGTAGATCATCTCTGAGCTGACATCCATAAAAAAGCTGACAAGCCCTGTTAAAAAAACATTTTTCCCGACACCAAATATCTTTCTGTTCTTTTCCATATGCATAATCCTTTATTTTTGTGTAGAGTTTTCTTTATACGCTTGTCTTTTTTTCATCTCCATAAATAATTTGAAATTAATACTTTTTTTGGCCAGCTCGGAATTTGGATCCTTCTCTATCACGGCATTAAAATATGCGTTAGAGTTTTTGAAGTCTTTGAGTTCCAAATAGCAGAGGCCAAGGTTAAAATTTATCTCTTTTATTTCGGTAGCATATTTCAGTGACTCTTTAAACACCTCTATGGCCCTGCGGGTAAGCTTTTCCTTACGTGCCGGATCATCTGATATCTGAGAGGCTGTCTTCATGTACAAGTATCCAAGGTTATTATATGAACCAAGATTGCCGGGGTTTTCCTTTATAGAATCAATAAATAGGGATTCGGCCCTTTCATAGTTTTTCTTATCCATTTCAACAAGTCCAAGGGAATTAAGCACTATTGATTTCTTTTCACGGCTTAACTGTCTAAAGCTAAGAGCTTCTGTTAATTGTTTTCCAGCCTCTGCGAAATTATGTTCCCTTATCAGAGCTATGCCGTAATTGGTTTTAGTTATAACGGAATGCGGGTTTTTCCTAGCGGCATCCTGCCAAAGAGCAAAGTCCGAGCTCCAGTCAAAGAGGCGGTCACGCGTTAAAAGCGCATAGGTTAAGACAATAACAAAAACCAAAGACAATCTTAACTTTCTGTTTACGCCGCCTGCGGCAGAGTTTTTATGGGCAGGATATAGAACCATAGCAAGCAAAACACAGAAACCCGCTGAGGGAAGGTACAGGTAGCGCTCACCAATAGGGGCAGCTATCTGAGAGACGGCTATTGTAAGTGAGGGTAACAGTGTGGTAATTATCCATAGCAGCCAAAACAATAAGAACAATCGGGGTGAGGCATCCACACCATTTCTTTTTACTCCCCAAAATACTAACAAAATTACCGGTATCAGAAACATCACATAGTAGCCTATGCCTGATGGCAGCTCAGGAATAATACTTAAATTCCAGGGAAACAGCAGCTTTTCATAGTAATAGCTGGCAGCATAAATGATATTTTTAACGGCTGAGTACGAGGAGGCATCTTTGCTTAGAAAAGCTCCCGATGTGCCCGGTGCTTTAAATAACTCCATAACCCAGCCAAACCCTCTCAAACACATATAAAAAGTTAACGCTATGGCAACAGATGCACAAACCATGATAATACTTTTTTTATCAGCCTTGACGACAAACATGTACGCCAAGGCTATTACTATAAAAACAATGGCATTTTCCTTAGAAAGAATTGCAAACAGAAAAAAAACAGAGATAAGAAAGAGTCCCTCTCGTTTTTTTTCGTGCAAATAAACCATCAGGGCAATAAAAGCAAACAAAAAGAAAAACGTGGCAAGTAAATCTGTCCTGTCTGAAATCCAGGCAACTGACTCGGTGTGTATAGGATGCAGCGCAAAGGCAAGTGCACTTAAAAAAGAAATTCCCAGATAATTACCGCTAAAGCCGCTCCGGTTCTTTAAAGCACTAAATGCACCAATATACAGAAGCACCGAGTTTAATGCATGAATTATGACGTTGTGCACATGATATCCAATGGCATTAATATGCCACAGAGTATAATCCAACGACAGGGAAAGGATGGTTATCGGCCTGCAGTATAAACCGGTATTTATAAATATATCATAAGGGTTTTTCTTATTAACGAGTATGGCCCCTTTGATTATCTCCTCATCATCCCATATCAGGCCGCTTTTAAAGGTTGGAATGTAGATGATAACAGAGACTGCAAAGACAATCCCTGCATAAAGAGCGTGCCTCCGGTAATCTTCTTTTCTATCTGCGTTTTCGTCTTTCATATATTATGATGAGCGGTATCGCCGCTTGCCTTTACATCCTCTGTAGAAACGATACCCTTGTTTATGTGGTAAATGGTGCCAGACATCTCGTTTAACAACTTCTTGTCGTGTGAAACTATTATAATAGCCCTTCCGTTATTTCTAAGCCATCTTGCTCTTTCTAAGCACTTAAGTTGAAAATCCTCATCCCCTACAGTAAGTATCTCGTCAAAGAGAAATATTTCCGCAGAGCTATAAACAGCTATTGAAAACCCCAGCCTCAGGTGCATTCCCGATGAGTACTTCTTGATGGGCATGTCTATGAAGTCGGATAGTTCGGAAAATTCTATTATACTGTCAATCTTTTCTCTGATTTCCCGTATAGTCATGCCAATAATGGCGCCGTTTATATAGATATTCTCCCTGCCTGTCAGATCAAGATGAAACCCTGCACCAAGCTCTATCAAAGGCGCCACCACGCCCCTTATTATGACCTCGCCCATGGTTGGATAGGTTACAGAGGCGATGAGTTTTAATATTGTGGATTTACCTGCTCCATTTGGGCCATAGAACCCTATGCACTCACCCCCGGACAGCCTCAGATTAACATCCGAAAGTGCCCAAAACTCACCGTCCTGTAGCTCTTCACGGCGGGTACGTCTAAATATGTTGAAGATATCTTCTCTTATAGAGCGGTGAAAAGTCTCTCTGTAGTTGTATTTTTTCCACACACCTTTTAACTCTATAAGCGAATCAGATGACATCTGCAAAGGCGCGTTCTATTTTAATAAAATACCTGTAAGCTAACTTGTAAGACAGTGCCACAATGCCGCCCACTAAAAAAAACTGCCAGTAAACGATGTCTCTGTCTTCAAGTACACATCGGCGCATATTTTCTATTATAAATGTCAGCGGGTTAAGAAACAGCAGGACTTTTATTTTCATATCAAGTTTGTCAATGGAATACATCACGGGAGAGGCAAAAAACCACAGTTGCAACAAAAACGCAGTGGCAAGTTTAACATCCCTGTAGTAAACATTAAGACCGGCAAGGAAAATTGACACTGACGCTGTAAATAACACTAACATAGCGGTAAGGGGAATCATCCAAAGAGCCAGCCATGACACTTTTATCTGATATATAACCAAAAACACAACAAATAGTGCCAATGCTATCAAGTAGTCAATAAAAGCAACAGCAATACCGGAGATGGGCAGAATTTCACGAGGAAAGTATATTTTAGTTATCAACTGGTACTGTGTTGTCAAACTTGGGATGGAATAGTTTAATGCCGATGAAAAAAAGAGCCATGGTAAAAGTCCGGCATAAAAAAACAACATCTGAGGGTAAGATGAATTTTGTACCTTTAGTACGTAGGAAAAAATGAATAAAAACAACAGCATCATGCTTAAGGGTTGTACTAATGCCCACAATATGCCTATCGAGGATTGACGATATCTGACTGTAAACTCCCTCCAGACAAAAATAAGCAACAAATCCCTGTATTTCCGTAGTCTCATAATTTTCCCTGCGATTACTGCTATTGTAACGCACATGCTGGTGTTTTTTTAAGCTTCAACTTGTAGTTAAGCATATAAACTATTTTTTTTTCAAGACAGTTTGATTTTATACGCGAAATATGTTAGTATGTCGCGTGGGTGTTTTAGATCTATTTATTTTAGGTTTTAGTATAAGGGGTGCTGGATGAAAAAACGCATATCTGTAAGCGATTTGAGGCCCGGAATGTTCCTTGACGGGCTTGATGCTACGTGGTACAAGAGTCCGTTTGTAAAAACCCGCTTTGAAATAACCGGCAACGATCAAATAAAGAAAATAAAAGATGCTGATATCGCCTTTGTTTTCATAGACACGGACAGAGGGCTTGACGTCTTAAGCACCGAGGAAACTTTAATAAGTAAAACTACAGCGCTTGATAACGATGTAAGCCAGTCTCCTCCTGGACCCGTTAAAGAATCTGAGCCGGCGGCTCCGAAACCCGCACCGCGGCCACAACCGACACTTGAGGAGTATATAAAAAAGAAAGAATCACTCTTCCAAATTGACCGCTCAAGTATAATTTCAGGGAGTTTTGTTGATTTCACACTATACGGTAAATCCCATATGAATATAGATTCTCTTGTTGAGTACAAGGGTAAGGATATTCAGGTAAATGAAACAGCGTTTGTTAACTACTGTGAGTTAATGATAAAACCGGAGGACATCCCCAGATACAAGGCTTATATCAAAGATGCGGCCAAGGCGGTTGGAGGCTCTCAAGAGACTAAGCATATGCTGGTAAAGGAAAATGCGAGGATGTGCATAAAGGAGCTTTTTGATAATCCTCACAGCGATGAAAACGTACAACAAAGTAAAGAAGTAACTGAGGGCATTATTAATGCCATATTAGAGAGCAAAGGTCTTATAACAAATCTGCTAACTATAAACAAAAAAGACTTCTATACGTACTCACACTCGGTCAACTTAAGCGTACTTAGTGTGGCTACTGCCGTATCCTCAGGAGTGACTAGCGACAGTGAATTATTTGCTATTGGAATGGGCTGCCTGCTTCATGACATAGGAAAAACCACAATCCCGCCAGAGATTATGGCTAAACCAGTCGGCAAATTAACTAGATTTGAGATGGATATATTCAAAGAACACGTAGCCGAGGGTTATAACATACTAAAGCTCTACAAAGGGATTTCTGAGGCGACATCGCATCCGCTTTTAGAGCATCACGAAAAGATCTCAGGAACAGGCTATCCAAATGGACTCAGTGGCGCAAAAATGCACACATCAGGAAAAATAGCAGCACTGGTTGATCTCTACGATATCCTGACAACGTCGCGGCCAGGGTACAAGGGCATGTCAGCTTTTGAAGCCCTGTCTCATCTGCGCTCACTCAGTGTTGATTACGATCCGGACGTGTTGAAGGAATTTATTAAAATCTTAGGTAAAACCACCTTATAACTCGTTTCTGATAGTACTCCAATTTTGTTTGATTTAAAATACCCTGCAATGGTAGCATATTATATAGTGTTATAATCTATCAAAATATAAATGGGGGAGCCAATGAAAAAACAATTCAGCATAGTCGCAGTAGTTCTAATTATTTTGTTACTTCAGCAGATAACTTTAGCTATGGCATCTGATGACAGTAACAGTACAGGCACAGGTGTAGAAGTAAAACAAGAAGTGCCATTTTCAAAGACAACGTTTTCAGAGATGGAAAACAGGGATAAACAACCTATGTCGGATACTACTCAACACAGAGTAATACACCGGAGAATGGCCCCTTACTTGCACTATATAAACCAAAGCAGCCCTGTATCGTCTAAAAGCGGAGGAGCAACATCTGCTACTGACACTGATGCCCCTGCCCTTACCAGTAGTTTTACTGGCATGAGCTCCAGTAACGTAGCCCCGCCAGATACCATGGGGGCTGCCGGCCCTAATTATTTGGTTAATATGACAAATGGCGGGGTTGCAATTTATACAAAATCCACAGGAGCCCTTTACAGACAGGTTACACTGGCATCTTTTTGGTCATCTTTGGGCTCTGCTGCCTCATCCCCCTACGATGTTAAAGTCATATATGATCAGTTTAATAGCAGATTTATAGTCACCTCTGTAAGTGGTGAGTCGGGACCTAACGCCTATCTTCTTGTCGGAGTTTCGGCAACGAGTGACCCCACTGGTACATGGTACATGTGGTCAATAAATGTGTCTTTAAATAACGGCACTACCTCGACCAATAACTGGGGAGATTATCCGCAACTTGGGTTTGACCAAAACTACATTTACGTAACGCTAAATATGTTTGACAACTCTGATAATTATCAATATGTAAAGATCATTGCCATAGCCCAGAGCCAGCTTACATCCTCACACTCATCTCTGACATGGACTGAGCTTGTAAACCCTTCTGGCACATACTTTGGACTACAACCGTGCCATGTCTTTGGCACCTCTCAGTCGCATTACTTTCTTGAGGAGGGTTATTATGGCTCAGGAAACTCCATTTCAGTTATAGCTGCCACCGATGCGCCAGCTTCAGCAAGTGCAACCGGGGATGCTTCAAGCGGTGTAACAAGATATTTTAAAATCTACAGTCTAAGCTTTTCCGGCAGTACCTCCTCCTGGACTGACCGTGGCTACTTACAAGTGCAAAACAGCTACCCAATATTAGACATGCCTTCTGCCTCACAGCCTGGCACCACTTACAAGCTCGACACAGGGGATACGCGTATTTTAAGTTCAGTGTGCCGTAATGGCTATATATGGGCATCTCACACAGTGGGGAGCTCTGATAACACGAAAACCGAGGCAGCATGGTATCAGATAGACCCATCAAGAGCATCCTCAAACTCCTCCTCAATAGGCACTACCGTTTCAGAGGGAAGGGTTAATGACACCACACTTTCGTACTTTTATCCATCCATTGCGGTTGACTCAAGCAATAACGTTGCACTGGGTTTTAGTGGCTCCTCAAGTTCCACGTATGGCAGTGCCTACTACACTGCCAGAAATTCCACTGCTGCTGCCGGCACTATGCAAAGTGTGGCAACTCTTAAAGCGGGGGCCGGAACCTATATCTGTTCTTTCTGCGGCTCTACTACAAGCCGATGGGGAGATTACAGTGCCACAGCGATTGACCCCACAGATGAGTCCTTCTGGACTATTCAGGAGTATGCTCCCGGCGGCACTAATACCAATACATGGGCAACTTGGTGGGGACATTTTTCTATTTCCTCATCGTCATCAGGGTCACTTACACATACACTTACAGCGCCAACAACTACATCAATAGCCAGAGGCGGTAATCTGGGGCCATTTTCCTCATCCATTGTTAACACTACAAGTTCCACCTATTACATGTATGCTTATATATATACACCATCAGGCGACTGGCTTTCTCAAACTAACGGCCAGACAATATCATCGGGACAAACAGTCTCTGCAACTAATCTAAACATTTATATTCCCTATGGTGTACAAACTGGTACATATTATTATTTTGAAATAGTATATGATTCAAGTTTGAACACTTACGAGTATAAGTATTTCAGTTA
>JADFYB010000033.1:7624-11149 GCA_015233245.1 Nitrospirota bacterium
ATTAAGAATATGCACAGAGCTATAGAGATGCACGTTGAGGGATTAAGCGAAGATGGAATACCAATTCCTAAGCCTCAAACCTGTATAGATTATATAGAATTTTGAAATAAAGTTTATTTCTTTTGCTCAGGTTTTGCTTTTGCAGTTGTATTGTCAGTAAGCGCAGGCGCCTTTTTATCATTTGTAGCATCAGAGAGAGTATTGTTATCATCAGCAGTGTCTTTTATTATGTATGCCGAGCCAGGATAATCCTTTTTAAGTTGCGCATATTTATACTCTGCCTCCTGTCCTTTGCCCAATTGTGTTAAAAGCACCGCCCACTCATACAGGGCTGCATCCTTATATGATTGTGAGGGCAGGGCATTGAGTGACTTCAGAGCTTCAAGTGCTTTATCGAAGTCCTTTTTTTCCTTGTAGATATTAAATAATTTAAAATACGAAAGAGGTAAAATTTCATTATTTTGAGCATATCTTGAGTTTAAATCAAGTAGAAGTTTGACAGCTTCATCAGGCTTTCCGAGCTCTTCTATGCAGGCAGCCATATAAAGCAATGTTACCGGTGAGGGTTTCAGGCTGTTTGAGCGTTGAAATGCTTCAAAAGAAGCTTTCAGGCGCACCGGTCTGTCAGCACCGGTAGTTGCATAATAGTTGACATATCCAGTCATTTTCAGCTTTTCCGCCTCTGACGATGTGTATTTCATATACCCTGTGTAGGCAAGGGCTGCAAGCACTAAAATAGCTGTTACCACTAATGCTATGTGTATTTCCTTTTTTTGCTTTTCGTAGAAAGAACCTATTTCGTGAAGCGTTCCCTTTATTTCATCGCTGTGTTTTGCTGCTGCTTTTTTCTTAATTCGTTTTGGCATTTAATACTCCAATCGTTTTTTTATATTTGAAGTTTTAATACTATATCTTCCGAGTTTTTAAATATACCGGAGATGTCGCTTTCCCCAATACCGGCTGCTTTCAAAATCTTCTCAGCCATAAAGCGGTAAGTAAGGTCATCAGGCGCGTGGGTATCTGTGTTAATTACCAAAGATGCCGCGTGTTTAAGCGCCATTTTTGCCACATGCCCATTTGTAAGACTATGTCCTTTCCTTGCCGTTATCTCAAGCGCTACACCCCGCTCTTTAGCAAGAATTACATCCTCCTCTGCAATAAGACCAGGATGGGCAAGGATATCAACCCCAGCCTCTATCGCGGCACGATTAGTGCCTTTTCTTACCGGCTCAACTATTGTCTCCCCATGCACTAACACCACTTTAGCACCCAGTGAGCGCGCCTCCTTTGCAATATCTGCGATCATCTCAGGCGGCACATGCGTTATCTCAACCCCCGGTATTACCACTATTGACCAGTACCGGTTTAAATCATTGGCAACACGTACAACATTTGGCACCACGGACGTTAGATTTGAGCTATCCACGTGATCGGTTATTGCTATGGCTTTGTAGCCATGGTCAACGGCACGCGCAACAAGCTCTGAGGGAATCAGCTCTCCGTCACTGAATATGCTATGGGTGTGCAGGTCTATCATAATGCAAAACTATTATACTCAATTGCAGACACTTTTATGCAAGTACCTGCTTTCAATTTTTTAAATATCTGTCCATCTCTCAGGTATAAAAATCTTATCATAACTTGCCAGTGCAAATCTGTCTGTCATACAGGCTATAAAATCACGCACTATAGTGTGTTTGTCGGCATTCGTCTCAGACGGAATATTTCCCATTATCTGATCTACATTTTCAAGATAATGCCCGTAGAGGCTCTCAAGAACATGTTTGGCCTTTATAAACTCTGCTTTTAAACGGTCACTCTCATAAACCCTCTCGTACAAAAACTCCCGTAATTTATACACGGCGCCCAAAACCGGTTCACTCATATTCAATGAGTCGTGATTTCTTGCTATGGTGTTATAAACCAGGTCTGTTACCATCGTGTTTATTCTTTTAGCATGAGTGTCACCTATGACCTCTGTGATATTTACAGGAATATCACTTTTTTGTATAACCTCAGCCCTAAGAGCATCGTCAAGGTCGTGGTTAACGTAGGCAATTATATCGGATATCCTGACAACCTGTCCCTCAAGCGTTTCAGCCATTGTGGAGTCATTGTCAGGCAATATGCTGCCCTTTCCTTTTGAGTGTTTTATGATACCGTCTCTGACCTCGTGTGTGAGATTTAATCCCATACCGTTTTTTTCTATGAAATCTACCACTCTCAGACTCTGCACATAATGGTCAAAGCCTCCGGGATGAATTTTTCTTAAAACCGTCTCTCCGGCATGTCCAAACGGAGTGTGCCCAAGGTCATGGCCAAGGGCAATGGCCTCCGTGAGGTCCTCGTTAAGTCTAAGGGCTCGCGCTATGGTTCTGGATATCTGAGACACTTCAAGCACGTGTGTGAGGCGTGTGCGGTAGTGGTCCCCTTTGGGGGCCAAAAAAACTTGTGTTTTATGCTTAAGGCGGCGAAAAGATTTGGCATGGATTATTCTGTCTCTGTCTTTCTGAAAACAGGTACGAATCTCTCCCTCTTGTTCTTCTCTCTGGCGCCCCTTGCTGTTTATGCTTAAGCACGCACGCTGACTCAACACCTTTGCTTCGATTTGCTCTGTTTGCTCTCTTATTGTCATAGCTAACACCTCCTTACATATCCGAATGTCTTAATGCCAAGTGTTTCAAAAGAGCAAAATAAAAACAATAGAATAAACCACAGATAAACACAGATTATGGTTATTAAATTTATCTGCGTATATCTGTGTCCATCTGTGGTTGAAAATTTTTTTCTGCTTAAACTATTTACGTTTTTGGATAGCCATTATGGCCTGGTTTCTGAGAGTTTTAATAAGGGTCAACTGATGCGGCGGAATCTGTATATCACCGGCTTTAGGCTTATCTGCATAAATTAACCCTATCGGCTTATTATTAACCACTATGGGCAAAAGCAAAAATGTCTGGGCATTAATGTATTTTCTGTACCAATCAGGAATGCGAGATTTAAAACGCGGGTCATTAATGTTGCCTATGACAACATCAGTGTTTCGCAAAATGGCAAGATTAAAAATATCAGAGGCGTCTGTTAATATAAATCTAAACCTCTTTATTATCTCATCGGTATCTGAGCCAAAGCCAAAACGCCCCACCATTTCAGTGCCACCTGTGCTTCCCACGTTTTTTATACAAATTAAAACTCTGGAAAAATTCATTCCACGGAACATTATCTCCAAAATTGTCCGTAGTATGTCATTTATAGAGGTGTTTTCCATCAGAGAATTTGCCACCTCCTGAATGCCGTTAGACAACACCTCATCGGGAGTCTCCTCTGGCTCTTTATCATCAACACCGCCCATAAGCCGTATAAACTGAGTGTCGTCAAGTTCCACGTGTTCCTCATCTGTGGGGGAGACCATAACACCCTCAGACACATCATCCAGTTGAGCATCGCTTATCACGCCGCTAATTTTCTTTAGAAAATCACTCTCTCCGATACTTAATTTCATGGTCCTGACAAACGTGCCCAAAT
>JADFYB010000033.1:11249-23933 GCA_015233245.1 Nitrospirota bacterium
CAAATTTTGTTACAAAAAGCCACACTTTTTCTTTTAATGATTATTGAACCGGTAAACGGACAGACAACGTCTAAGGGAAAGGGGTGAGACAAACTTGCAGTAATTGGGCAACACCCCTATCCCTTAATAACTTATCATATCAAAGATTTACTATCAGACTCCTATTTTGGCAACATTTGCGAATTCCTTTGTTGCCTCCATCATGGCTTTGAGGTAATTCTGAGACTCTTCACTCATTTTTATGCCTTTTTCTTTCATACTGTTCATGTAGGTTTCCCATTCATCCTTACTTGCTACAGCCTTTGGATTTTTTAGAAACTTTAATGTGCTGTCTGCAGCCTCTGACATTACGTTTGCCATACTGTCTGTGCCCATCATGGTGACGTAGTACTTCTTCATGGCTTCAAGCACTGCGCCTGCGCATGTCTTGGTATCGTCGCACATGTCAATACCCATCTTCTTAGATTCTGATATAAAATTCATCCAGGCTGTATGATCCCACTGTCCCTTGTTCATATCCACAAACTTTGTAGCCATGCCCATAAAATCCTTCATTGTTTTCACAACCATTGTTTCCTCCATTTTAGCTGGTTAATAAAAAAAGGTAGCACTTTGCAATTTAAATAAATGATACCATAACCAAATTAATTATTTCAAGACTTTTTTTCAAGACGTATAATCTATAAAAAGTAGTAAAAAAGAGCGGTAAAAAAGAAATCGAAAAATATAACCATAAAAATGGATGAAACAACGCTTGCAGTGGTTCTTAAGCCAACCTCCTCGGCGCTGCCCTTAACTCTAAACCCGTGGTAGGCCCCAACTATTGTAATTACCACGCCAAATGCCCACGCTTTCATTAGCCCTGTGAGAAAATCCTTCAACTGCAAGGCGTTTAATGTCTGATCTATATAGAGACCTGAATTAAGTTCAAGTTCGGTAACAGAAACGCTAAAACCGCCAAATATAGCCGTTAAATCAAAAATTGCCGTAAGTACCGGCTGCATAATCATAAGCGCTATAAGCTTGGGGACAATCAGAAACCTGATGGGATTTATCCCCATGCTGATGAGAGCATCAACCTCCTCAGCCGCCTTCATTGAGCCAATCTCTGCGGCAAATGCCGACCCACTCCTGCCAGCCACTATTATTGCACCCAGTATGGGCCCAAGCTCTCTTGTCACCGATACCCCGACAAGATTGGCCACATAGATAAGCGCTCCAAATGCCCTTAACTGATACGCCGACTGTAGTGCCAATATCACCCCCACAAAGTACGATATTATAAGCACCGTGGGAACCGAGTCGTATCCGGTTTTGACTATCTCCGAAATCGTTGCCCTAATGCGTACCGGTTTGCCCTTAAGTGGCGAGAGTAGAGTCCAGTAAAACACATCATTAACTAAAACCGATACATCATGCAGCACCTCCCGTACCGAGATGCCTTTTTCACCAACCAGAGCTAAAAACCTCTTATAATACAACAGCCTGTTCCATATCGGTATAGATTTCAAAAAAACGGTCGAGTTTTGAAAAATTAAAAACTTTGTTTACTTTGGCAGAAACGTACACAAAGCGCAGTCTGCCTCCGTAGCTGGACATCTCTCTTAATACCTCCACAAATGTGGCTACCCCTGAGCTGTCTATATCCACAGCATCTCTCATGTTTACCACGATGATTGAACTCTTTTTCCTGACAAGTGTAATTATAGTCTCCCTCAAATAAGGAGATGTATAAAGATTAATCTCACCTGCTACATTTATTACAGCAGCATTTCCCCTTATTTCCACATCAACTTTCATAATAGGATGAGATTATTTCAAAAAAGCTTTTTTCATTTTATTATGCGTTTATTTTAGCGGCTGAAGGTAAAGAAAAGTCAAGGGTAAAGCGGTTGGTTTGAATTTATGAAATTAAGTGCATGGGAAATAAAACCCTAAATCTGGTATCTTTTAAAGTTTATTTCCATTACGCTATGATTTTTTCTTTTCTCAAAATATCTTTAACTTGTCTTTCTATATCCTCCTTAAGCCATTCTGACATGAGTTTCTTATACCCATCCCTGTCAAATATATAGACAGAAGGATTATTCTTCAACTCGTCTCTTATTATAGTTTTAACCTCGTCTCTGTCAGGCTTTTGAGCTAAATCTCTTTTAATGACCTGAATATCTCCGTCCATACGCTTGATATCTCCGTCCATACGCTTGATATCTCCGTCCATACGCTTGATATCTTCACCCATACGCTTCTGCTCATTATCAATCTTGTCAACCTTAATCTCAAGCTTGTCAAGTCTGGTCTCAATCCTGTCAACCTTAGTCTCAAGACTACCAAGTCTGGTCTCAATTCCGTCAAGCCGCTGTACAACCGGAGCAATGACATCCTTCATTGCATCAACTATCTCGCTTTTATTGTATTTCTTTTCCATGCCTCATCTCCATTGACTTATTCTATCAGAAAAAATTGTTAAAATCAAACTATTTTTTATGTCTGAATACCCCTTTTCTTTTCATGATTTTTTCACGTTGTTATGCTTTAATATGGTTAGTCGTGAAAAAGGGGGATTTTAGTTGGAATACATTAAATATAACGAAAAAATGATAAAGAATCAGCCGGAGAGTAACATCTTACGGCTCGGAGGAGATATGAAAAAGGCTTTTTTTATAACTAGTGTAGTAGTGTCTTTCATGGCTTTGCTTCTTGTATATGACGTAAGGCTCTCTTATGCAGTGTCGCATAGCACGACAACTTATCAGTCAACCACTACTTATCAGTCAACCACTACTTATCAGTCAACCACTACTTATCAGTCAAGCACCACTACTTATCAGTCAACCACTACTTATAAGTCAACCACTACTTATCAGTCGTCAAGCACCACAGCATCGAGCACTACTACTACAACCACAGCAACGACTACAACGACAACAGCAGTTACAACTCAAATGAATAACTTCTGTGCAACGCCGCCATTTATAACCGGCAATGTAACACCCAATGTTATGATACTACTAGATAATTCTTTAAGTATGAAAGACTTTGCCTATATGGATAACAATACTGCTACGACTCCCTCTTCTACTACGGCTGGAGACTGCAGCAGTTCATCATACCCATGCTATCTATTCGGGGCATCAGGAACGTATCCAACCTATACTTATTATGGTTATTTTGATCCAAACTACTGGTACGCATATAACAGTACAGCCGGTAACGGATATTTCTACCCTACAAACCCAAAAACAGGCAGTGGGATAGCTGGAGAAACGACAAAAGCAAGCACCGAGTGGGACGGCACTTTTCTCAACTGGCTTACTATGCGCCGTACAGATATACTGAAAAAAGCGCTGACTGGAGGTAATTTTGACAACACTACCGTATCAGGCGGCTACGAGCGGCTTTTGGGTATAGACGGCTCCGGCTTCGGAGGGACTAACAAATATATACAAAACGCCTCATCTTATACACCGTACTCCGGTCAGGCTTATATCAGTTTTATATCTCCAAGCTCCTCCTGCACCGGAAATATCGGAGAAGGATGTTTTCGGATATATACTACAAACGGTAATTGCGGCACAAACGGAACTGGAGGCAGTTGCACCTTAACTCAGACATCCCAGGGATACTTCAACGTTAAAGTGCGTGTTTCTGATAACACAACAGGACTGGTCCAGAAATTTGGCAATAAAGTTCGGATGGGCTTAGCCTTTTACGCGGATATGTCAGGTAGTGGTGCCATCATTCAGGATTATGTCTCAACGTCAAGTTATAACTCCATCGTAACTCACATAAACTCTATGGACCCTAGTACAGCCACTCCTCTTGCTGAGTCCCTATGGTCTATAGTAGGGTACTTTGCCCAAGTTGGGAGTGTTGCTTCCAACTTAAGCTCAGCAACCACATCCACTAATTCAACAACAGGCCCTAAGTACAGTTCATCCTCATACACCATAAGCAGCACTGTGGATCCTTACTATAACTACACAGACGCTCTTGGTAATACCGTTTATGCCCCATGCGCTAAGAGCTTTGTAATATTACTGACAGATGGTGAGCCTTCTTATGATGGCAGTATTCCATCCAGTCTTGCAGACTATGCTGCTGGCAGGTCTAAATTCAATTGCACCAATTCAGGTTCTCCTGCTGTGGGTTCATGCCCTCAAGTAACAGTTGGGTCATATACGTTTCCAGCAACATCACAACTTTCACAAGATTTGAGCGGCATCAGCGGTCGTGTGGCAGGGCTTGAGGATGTAGCCCTTTACATGCATACAAATGATCTGAGAGGTTCAAAGTGGAGTAACTACGTTGGAGGTTCAAGCAGTACTGATAACCTTACCCAAAACCTTACCCTGTTTACCGTATATGCATTCGGCACTGGTTCCACCTTTCTTAAATATGCAACAATAAACGGCTCTTTCAACGACTTAAACAAAGATGGCATTCCTTCTGACAATACGACAAATGAGTGGGATTCTAACGGAAACGGTACTCCCGATAATTATTTTGAGGCTAATGAGGGCGCTGAAATTGAGGCCAGTATAGAGAGTGCATTTAACTCTATTTTGTCAAAGGCTGCCTCTGGCACATCCGCATCGGTTTTGGCAGATAAAGGCAAGCAAGGGGCAAACATACTTCAGGCCGCTTTTTACCCTCAGAATCCCATCGGTGACCAGGATTTAACATGGATTGGATATTTACACAACCTCTGGCTCTATAACACATCCAAAGCTCAAAATATAAGAGAGGAGACCCCGCCAAAGGACTATAAACTAAACGTAATAAAAGATAAAATTATTAGCTTCGATTATACAAACGGTCAGCTTGTAATAAGCCAATATAATAGCTATGACAACGGCACGGCTACTTCAACAACTCCCGTATCAACAACTACTCTTGACGATCTGAATGATATCTGGGAGGCAGGGCTCCTCCTCTTTAACCGCACAGATAGTGAAACAAACTCTAACAGACGTATGATTTACGTCTATGACAACACAACTGTCACAGGAAGCACTAGCGCCTTAACTGAGTTCACAACAGCAAATAAGGCTGTGTTTCAAAGTTATATGGGCTCATCAACATCACTAAATGGCACTTCAAATTTTAATGATGTCATCAAGTATATCAGAGGGACCGACAAAACCGGCCTTAGAAACCGTACAACCACAATAGGTGATAATACAACCACATGGAAACTCGGAGACATTGTCTATTCAACCCCATTGCTTGAAACGTATGACAATTACACGGTTGTATATGCTGGCGGAAATGACGGCATGTTACACGCTTTTGAACTGGGACTGCTGTCAAAGTCCAATTTGGGCACTAATGAGGTGGCTGCCCTTACCGGAAACACAGCCGATTTCGGCAAAGAGCTTTGGTCGTTTATTCCACGGAATGCACTGCCCTATCTGCGTTATTTAGCAGACCCTAAGTACTGTCACTTGTATTATACAGATTTACAGTCATACATCTACAAACCTACTACCTCTCAAAAAATACTGATTGGAGGGATGAGACTTGGCGGGGCCTGCGGCTGCCCATCCTCTGGTACCTGCGACTCAAATATAATACAGCCGCCAACAGATACCTGTTCAAATTCAAAGGCAACGGACGGCTCATGCGTCGGCCTTTCTTCATATTATGCGCTGGACATAACAAACCCGGCAGCGCCAAAGTTTTTGTGGGAGTTTTCACACCCTCTGCTTGGGTATTCGCTTTCCGGCCCGGCGGTTATTAAAACCAGCGGCGGCACCTATGTGATGTTTCTAAACGGACCTCAGAGCTACACCGGATATTCGGCTCAGAATCTGGAATATTTTGTCATAAAGCTCAACTCCAATATGACCAGAGATATGACTTTCAACTCTGGTGCCCCATACATCTATGATTTTGGGAACAGCCTCAAAAACGGCTACGGCGGCAGATTATTCACAACAGGTTTAGATATGAACGGTGATGGATACACCGACTATGTCGTGTTTGGTTATGTTTTGGGGGCAAACGCCACCACAGGGCTTAAAGGAGGTCTCCTAAACGTATGGACAGGAGGCGACCCTACAAATAAGTGTACTGGTACTTGCACCGGTTGGTCGAATTGCTGGAATGTTGACCAAAACTTCTTTACTGGCGGCATTGCAAACAGGCCGGTGACTTCAAAAATAGTAATTGGGAAGTGTTTTTTCTCAACTACCAATACGTACTATGTGTTTGGCGGGTCGGGACGCTATATGACCCCAACTGATACATCATTTTCCACTGACCAGATATTTGGTATTCCAATGAGCGGATGCCAGGCAAACGGCTGCTGCGGTAATGTAAACAGCGCAAACTCCAATGCCGATGCTTGTACTAAGGCTTCCAGCGGAGACTACAGGGCATGGAGTAAGAGTCTCTGTGACGCTTATACAGCAGGAACAGGTTCAACCACATCGAGTTGCTATGATGCTACCACCTCCTATCTGGCTGAAAGAGATATATCTGATCCTACAGTTGATTCAACTCAGAATATAGTTCTGTTTGCATCAACACGTCCGTCAAGCAATCTTTGCTCCTTTGGTGGTGAATCCCGTGCATGGTCACTTAACTGTGCAACAGGGCAAGCGTTAACCGACAACTGTACATCAGCCCTTAGTGTGAAAAATCCGCAAGGAACGCTGTTTTTGCAGCTTTCAACGGCTCAAATTAAACAACTGGGTGTTTCCTCAAGCTTTGGCAACGCAGACGGCTCCTCCGGGTGGTTTTCAGGCATAACCCCTGAGTCCGCTCCACCGTTTGTCTCTCCGGGAGGAGCTAAAATTGGAGCCAAGATACATTGGATAGAAAGATGAAAAGGCAGGGCTTTTCCCTTATTGAGGTTATCGTTGTGGTTTCTATAATGGGGATACTCATAACCCTGTTTGTAACCACATTTACCGGTCAAAGGTCAAAAAACACGATTGAAGGCAACATCAAACTTTTATATTCTGACCTTGCTGAGATGAGGGTTAAGGCTATGGCTGAAAACAAGGCTTATGGAATAGCATGGACTCTGTCAGCCAGTAACGATTTCCAGAGTTATAACATGAATGGTGATACAAACTCTAATGACAACATAACCGACACCGGAGGATTCGTTACCATCAGAACCACAACACTTAGTGGAACCTACCCTGTTGCTCCTCTTTCAACAATGCTGATAACGAGCATTACCTTCAATAACAAGGGAATCTGTATGAACGCTGAGTGTTCAAGCACTCCAGGATTTCAACTTTACAGCAGTTGCACAGACTGTGACAGTAGCGGTTTACCTGCAGATACATCAGTTAATTGTGATAACATAAACTATCCTGAATACTCGTGCTTGTTTGTATCCAGTACGAGGATAAAAATGGGCAAATGGTGTGACTCAAATGGAAATGGAACGTTTGACAGCGGCGAATGTACTATTAAATAGGGGGATAATGGTGTCAATAATAAATGGAAATATGCTTACAAAGTTAACTCCGGTAGAAAGTTTACTGTCTGCTAGGTATATATGGAAAAAGACTGGATTCCCGCTCGTAGGCGGGAATGACAGAGGAGAGGATTTTTTTTCTGTCATTCCTTTTTCTTTTTTTGTCATTCCTGCGAAGGCAGGAATCCAGTATTTTATTAGCGGAGTTAACTACAAAGGCATCAAAGAAAATAGCGGTTTTACACTCATAGAGGCACTGATGTCTATGCTTATTTTAACAGTTGTGCTGTTAGGGCTTTTACAGGCTATAATTATATCGGCTGATGCAACAACAAAAAATCTCCTCAGAGATAATGCCGTAAATGTGGCAAAGCAGGAGATTGAAGCTCAGCGAAACATTGCCTCAATTTCCGCGAGTGGTGTTGCTGCCGTTGTTACAAATTCAAATTATACCGTAAACAGTGCCATTAAAAATTATAATATAACCTACACCCTAAACAGAACTATAACCTATATGGCTGACAGTGCAAGAGTTGACCTTTATATAAATTGGATATATAAGGGGCAAACCTATACCTATAACACGTCAACAATTATAGGAACGTACTGACTATGAAACTACGGATGGCAGCAATGAAAAAAAACGCATTTACTCTTGTTGAACTAATAGTAGCGCTTTTTATACTTTCGGCAATACTTGCCGCTACTTTTGCCACTTTTATCACGCTTTCAAAGAGCTTTAAGTCAGAAACTAAGCTGACAGAAACCCAGATAGAAGATGTCCTTGGTCTTAACATACTGAGATACGACTTAGAAATGGCAGGTTACGGTCTTCCATGGACACTGCCTGGAGCGCCATCGCCAGCTATATCGGAGGCCGCAAGTGACGGCACTTACACTGTCAACCCAAACACATTCAACGATGCAGCACCCAATGCACCCAGAGCAGTCATCATTAGTAATAATGCCGGAGATGGCGGCTCTGACGTACTTGTAATAAAATCACTTGTTGCAACAACAGGTAACACAAGTAGCACTAATAGCTTGACTAAGAAATACACTGTAAGATATAAAGTAGCCGGCGTTGGAACAACTCAGACATGGAATGACACAACAAGGGATTTCCAAAACGGCGATAAAGTAATTGTATTGAATACTGGAACTTCCCCACCTGTGTCAAGAACTTTACAGCAACAAGCAGGCTGTAACTGGTACACAACGTGGCCTGGAAGTGCCGCTTGTTTTGATCCCGGCTCAGCCACAGATGTTAATTTAATATACGGGCTAAGTACGACAACGCCTCGTATGCCCTATAACCGTGTGGATTATTTCCTTAAGAGGCCTGCCTCATTCTCTTCAAAATGTCACCAGAGTTCATACACTCTCTACAGGGGTGTGATTAATCAATCAGACGGCAAAAGAACCGAACAACCAATAATGGATTGTGTTTTAGATTTTCAGGCAGCCTTAGGTCTTAATATAGCTGGTGCACTTACGTGGGTTTCAGCCTCCGGTGCAGTGGGCTCTGCTACTGATTTGACCACTGCTGCCAACGTCCGTTCCTATCTGAGAGAGGTAAAGGTTTTCATTTTGCTTCAGGACGGGCAGTTTGATAAGGATTTCACTTATGCCTCCTCAAGCGTTGTCATTGGGGATAGCAATATAACTCTCAGGAATTACGATTTGACAGCTCTGACCAATTACCAGAACTATAAGTGGAAAGTGGTTACATTAGATGCTAAAACAGTTAACCTAAATTGAGGGAGTTTTTTTACATGAAAACCGAAAAAGGATTTGCATTGGTCTTAACGATGTTGTTTGCAGTTATGGCTTTAGCCTTTACGGGGGCGCTGATGTTTATGACTATACAGGGGACTAAGGTCTCAGGGTTGACTCAAAGGTATGCTACAGCGCTGGATGCCGGTAAGGGGCAGTCTGATGTGATGATGAATCTGGCTCTTAACACCCCATCAAAAACTGCCCCCGACTCTGGAAACCCACAAATGCCAAATTGCCTTGCTGCTAAACTTGCTTACGCAACTATAGGCAACAGCGTAGGGGACACCGCTGTCGGCGGCTACTCTAATGCGTGGTCAACAAGCTGTGTGGCCTTTACCCGGACAGGTGACTGCGTAGGCGTAACTACTACCTGCTCAGGGGCAAAAGATAACGTGACAGGCACTAACGCTAAAGACTGCCCCGATGTAGTTGCACAGTTGGGTGATTACTGCACATACAGTAAAATCATAGACGTTAAATATGCCGATGACGGCACAGGCAGCACTGGTTATCAGTTTTTGTACTACAGTATGGAAATCCGAACGGAAAGAATAAGTAATCCCAGTGAAAACTCACAAATAAGCTTTCTCTACAGAGTGCAGCAGTAACGTTTAGGGGAGTAAAAGAAATTACATCCTTAACCTACTGAGAAAGTACGTAGAAATGTTATAATTGCTAATGATTAAGAGGCTTTTTTTCATACCGTCCATAAAGATCCGCCTTATATTTATGATGATGCTCCTTACGATTATAGTAACAGCCTCGCTGATTTTTTTTAACCTTCAACTTGAAAAAAACCTTCTTTTGCAGGTAGAGCGTCAAACCGGTGAGCTTACGAAAGCTATCCAGATAGGGGTGGAGGAAATCACAGGAAAATCCGACAGAGCAAGGCTTTCCAAGTATCTGAAAAACCTGAATAAGAAAGGGATTAAAGAAATCTCGATAATCAGCACCGACTCAAAAGAGATACTGGCCAGCACAAACCAGTTAAAAGTTGGCGCTCCGGTTTCACACAGAAAAAAAGAACTCGTAATAAAAGCCGAACTGGGTGAACATGTCTCTGACGACGAAAAAAACTATAATGTCATAGTTCCAATAGTGGCCGATGGTCAGCAGTACGGCTACATTCATCTTATAATTAACAAAGAGGACCTGTCCTCCTTGATCAAACAAAACACGCTTAAGAGAATATTTATGACAATGCTTGTCTTTAGCATAGCTACTCTGATAACTTTGGTGTTTTCAAGACGTTACACCCTTCCTATTAAGCAGATAGCAGATGCCTCAAGACGCATCTCAGCAGGGGACTTAAACCAGCACATACCGGTTTACAGCAACGATGAAATAGGCCAACTGGCGGATAGTTTCAACTACATGGCGGAAAAACTGCGGGAAAGCAAAAATCTTGAAGATAAACTCCGTGATGCACAACACCTTGCAGGCCTTGTACAGTTAACCCGTGATATGGCTCATGAGATAAGAAATCCCCTTAACTTTATAAATCTGAGCATAGATTATATAAATGACAAATTTGCGCCTGTAGAAAATAACAATGCCAAACAGTTTACAAATCTTGTAGTCAGTATAAAACACGAAATTCAGAGACTCAATAAATTTGTAAACGGCTATCTGGATTTCAGCCGTCCTCTCACATTTACACTGATGCCGGTAAGAATAAACAGCGTGCTTGAAGACGTAATAGCGCTTATATGGGCAAAGGCAGAGGCAGAGGGTATCTTAATAATAAGAGACTATGACAATGACATAGAGCTAAAAGTTGATGAGGATTTCCTTAAGACCTGTATTATGAATATGATAACAAACGCCTTTCAGGCAATGTCAAACACAGGCAGAGCCGGAACACTGAAAATAGCGACAGTACACGCAGAGGAGTTTATGTTGTCAATATGCGACAACGGCTCCGGCATATCAGACGGGAACATGAAAAAAGTATTTGAACCGTTTTTTTCCACTAAGCAAAATCATCCAGGCCTTGGCCTTCCTATGACACTAAGGGTAATGGAGGAGCACGGGGGACGGGTAGAAATAGAAAGTAAGGAGGGAGAGGGCACTGAGGTAAGGTTAATCCTCCCATGCCCTTGTACAAAATTGTGTCCAGAATCATAATAATAGACGATGAACCGCTACAGCGGGATATTCTTAAAACCATTTTAGCAGATGAGGGGTATGAGGCCTTTACAGCAGACTCTGCTGAAAACGGTTTAAAACTCATAAACGAGTTAATTCCGGATGTGGTAATAACCGATTTAAAAATGGGAGGGATGACGGGAGTCCAGTTGCTTGACCATCTTCCCTACGAACCCCTAAGACCCGCTGTCGTTGTAATAACAGCATTTGGCACTATTTCAAGCGCCGTGGAGGCTATGAAAAAGGGCGCCTTTGATTATCTTACAAAACCTCTGGATAAGGACGTTATCCTGTTGATAGTGGCAAAGGCCGTTGAGAGAATGAATCTCCTGAGAGAAAACCTCCGTCTCCACAGTGAGCTCTATGATAAGTTTAAAATAGACGGTATCATCGGGCAGTCAAAGAAGTTAAAAGAGGTAATGGAGGTGGTTAAAAAGGTCACTCCTACCACAGCAACAGTCCTTATAAACGGAGAGAGCGGTACAGGCAAAGAACTGGTAGCCAGAGCGATTCACTATAACAGTTTAAGAAAAACCTGTCCTTTTACTGCCATTAACTGTGCTGCAATTCCGGATAACCTTATAGAAAGCGAGTTATTCGGTTATGAAGCGGGAGCCTTTACAGGCGCTACACACAGAAAAATCGGTCTGCTTGAATCCACCGACTCAGGGACTCTGTTTCTTGATGAAATCGGAGATATGCCGCTTCTTACTCAGACTAAGCTGCTCAGAGTGCTTCAGGACAAAGAGATCAGACGCCTCGGCGGCAAGGAAAGTATAAAGGTAAATGTGAGAATTATAGCTGCTACCAACAAGGACCTGGAAAAGGAAATCTCACAGGGCAAGTTCCGCGATGACCTGTACTATCGTCTTAAAGTGGTGACAATTTCATTGCCCTCACTGTCTGAACGAAAAGAGGACATTCCCCTTTTGGTTGAGTTTTTTATAGAAAAGCACAATGAGGAATTCGGAAAACAGGTGACAGGTTTAAATGACAGTGCGCTCAAGCACCTGATGGACTACCACTGGCCCGGTAACATCAGACAACTGAGTGCTGTCATAGAACGTGCTGTGCTTATGACAGACGGCAGCGTCATAAGCCTTGACGATATAAAGGGAGAACTTAAAACACCGGATGGCAACGGAGTGCTTAACATAGAAATCCCAGATGAGGGAATAAATTTTGAGGAACTGGAAAGGGAACTGCTAAAGAAAGCTATGATAAAGGCAAATAATGTGGCAGCGCGGGCAGCCAGGTTCCTTGGTATGAGTTATAAGACATTTTGGTACAGACTCGAAAAGTTTGGATTAAACTCCGGC
>JADFYB010000203.1 GCA_015233245.1 Nitrospirota bacterium
AGTAAAGCACAAGCATCATGCCGGCCATGCCTGCCACAGAGGTAAGCTCCTTAGATCGGGCAAATTGTCCCTTTTCGCGTGCCTTTTGCCGCCGTCGCGGTGTAGCTCGTTCTGTTCTTTCCTGTCCCTCTGCCATCTTTCCCTATGCTCCCTATTTTGTTGACAGTTCCATAGCGCGGTACATATCGTGCTTCATATTCGCTATGTTTATACCAAATAGATATATCATGAGAGGTAAACAGGCTATCATGAGAGTCAATCCCACAAAAATAAATATTGGAAAACTGACAAAGAATATATTTATCTGAGGGGCTGCCTTATATAGAAGTCCAAGCAGCAGGTTTGCCGTAAGCATTCCGACCGTAATAGGGGCAGCAATCTTTATTGCCAAAACAAATAACTGGGAACCTCCCATAAAAGCGTCAATCATTGATCTGTTCAGCACAATTTTATCCGGAGGCAGGAACTCATAACTTTTTACAAACATCGTGATTAAATCATGGTGGGCATCCATAGAGAGAAACAGCAGAGTTAGAATAACGCCCAGAAGCCTGCTGACCTCAGCCGATTGGCCAAAGTCAGGATCAAAAGTGCTCGCAACGGAAAGAGACATACTGTTACTTATAAAAGTTCCGGCCATGTTGACGGCGGTAAAGACAAAGCGTGCCCAACTGGCAAACAACATGGAAAAAAGCACTTCTTTTCCCAAAAAAAACGGAATACGCTCGTTTTCACTGAAGTGAACATTGACAATAGGCGTTAACAGCACTGCAATGGCAACGGCAAAGGCGATTTTAATCTGAGTTGGAATGTTTGTACTGCCAAATATCGGCATCATGGCAACAAAGATGGACGTCCTGATGAGTATAAACAAAAAATTTCCTATCTGCTGTGTTGCCATTTGGGCATTTATAAACTGGTTTAGCTCTTGCACTTTTACCTGACATACATGGGCATTCTTTCTATTAAATGCGTTGTAAAAGTAATCATAATCTTTGCAAACCACGGCAGCAAAATAAAAATACATAAGAATACGGCTACCACCTTAGGCACAAAGGTAAGTGTAAACTCCTGAAGTTGGGTTATTGCCTGAAAAAAGCTGACAAGCAAACCCACTATCATGCTGACTAAAAGTATAGGCGATGCTAATGTCAGCAGAGTTTTAAATACCTCCCCTGATATATCTTTAACCGCTTCAATTGTCATTGGAAACTCCTTACGACAGTGCCTATAATAAGATTCCACCCGTCAACCAAAACAAACAAAAGAAGTTTAAACGGCAGAGAAATCGTAACCGGAGGCAGCATCATCATACCCATTGAAAGCATAACGCTTGCCACTACCATGTCAATAATGATAAAAGGAAGGTATAGTAGAAAGCCCATCTCAAAAGCTGTCTTAAGCTCACTTATCACAAAGGCAGGAGCAACCACTTTAAAGGGTACATCCTTTGCCTCATAAGGCTGGGGGGACTTAGAGAGTTGAATAAACAGGGCTATGTCTTTTTTTCGGGTCTGTTTCAGCATAAAGGACTTGACTGGTTCCTCACCGCGCTTAACCGCCTCAGTCAGTGTAATTTGCTTGTCCATGTATGGGGTTATTGAATCCTTGGCAAGTTTATCAAAAGTTGGAGCCATTACAAAAAACGTAATGAAAATGGAAAGTCCGATTACTACCGCATTAGGCGGTATCTGGGCTCCGCCGATAGCCTGCCGCAAAAAAGACAGAATAATCACTGTGCGTGTGAAAGATGTCAACATTATCAGCATTGCAGGTATGAGCGAAAGAAAACTCATTAGTAAAAACATAGAAACAAGCGGGTGGTCAATATTAAAATTCATCCCTTGTTACCTCCCTGTACCGGCTGATGCAGTGTCCTGGACTTGCAGGCTCTTGACCTCGGTATCTAACCTGCCCTTAAAATCCTGTACATCCGGTGATGATTCTTTAATTGTCTTAAGAAGCCGAATATCGTTTTGCGTTACTGATAGTATTAAGAGATCGGCCCCTGCCTTAACCATGGCTATTCCCCTCTTTGGACCAAGCGGCAGGTACTCTTTCATCGTAAGAAAGCCCCCCTGTTTACCCCGTTTCTTCATATAATATGACATACCGTATATGATTAAAATCACCGCAAGAAGAGCAAAAACCATCTGTATAACAGCAGCAGTCATCTTAATTGCTTTAACCTCTCGTTGGGGCTTACTATGTCAGTAAGCCTGATTCCAAACTTCTCGTTTACAACAACAACCTCGCCCCGTGCTATAACCTTTTGGTTAACAAGTATTTCCATCGGCTCCCCTGCAAGCTTATCAAGCTCAACAACTGAGCCCTGGCCAAGCTGCAACAGGTCTTGAATCATCATCTTTGTCCTTCCTATCTCCACTGTTATGGTAAGAGGAATATCAAGCAGAAACTTTATATCTCTCATGCCCTCCTTTGGGGCTTCTTTATCTAATTCTTGGAAATCCGCCTTTACCGCTTCCATTTAAATACCTCCAAAATCATTGAATAACTCCTGTTATCTTTATAGCCTGGTTACCTTTTCGCACTCCTGGCAAACACTTTAGTTTAGTGACACCCTCAACCTTCACGATAAGCTCATCAGTCACTGAACTGCTGAGGGGAATGATATTACCGATTTGCAGATTTAATAGCTCCTCGATAAGAAGCTCTGTCCTGCCAAGCTCAACACTCATATTTATCTCTGACACCATCAGTATGTCTTTGAGCCTTGCCACCCACCGGTGGTCGGTTTCGAGTTTTTCGGCCTGAATACCTGAGTAGAGCTTTTCCTTTACTGGTTCTATCACAGAGTACGGTATGCAGAAATACATCTTACCAGTAAAATCCTCGACTTCTATATGCACCTCAATTTTTATGATTACCTCTGTTGGGGTAACGATGGTTACAAACTGGGGGTTCATTTCAGATCCACCGTGTTCGGGCTGAACCGTGGCTACTCCTCTCCAGGCTAAAGCAAGGTCCTTTAGAACCATCCCTACGACTTTTTTGATTATACGCTGCTCTATTGGGGTAAAATACCTGCCCTCACTCTTTGTATTACGGGCCGTTGTAGCGCCAAAAAAGTACTCTACAAAGGCAAACACGGCAGGCGCCCCTATTACAAACAGTGAATACCCTTTCAGAGGCTCCATCTTAAATATGTTTATGCTAGAGGGCAGAGGGAGGGTTTTCATAAACTCACTGAATTTCATCATCTCAACACCGTGAATATTGACGTCAACAAACTTCATTATGATGGCTGATATGGAGTTTCTGAAAAACCTTGCAAAACGCTCATTAGCTATTTCAAGGCCTGGCATCCTGCCGCGGATGATTCTCTCCTGATTGGTCAGGTCATAGGTCTTAACACCTGATTCACCCTCAGCGGCGGTCTCCGTTTCAATGCTTCCTGCCTGAACTCCTTTAAGCAGGGCATCTATTTCATCCTGTGACAGTATTTTATTCATATGTTTTTCACTCTACTGCACCACAAAGTCTGTAAAATAAATGTTTGTTATCAAATCCTCTCCCAGTGCCTGATTAACCCTTGCAAGCATTTCGTCTTTTAGCATTAGTTTACCATCCGGTCCGGAAATAGACTCCAGATTTTTTGAACTCAGAAGGATAATTATAGCATCTCTGAGAACAGGCAGCTTTTCCTTCATAGCAGCCTCCATCTTCTTATCCGGTATTTCTATTTGAACGGTTATTTTCATATATCTGCCGGGGTCAACGAGGTTTACCACAAATGGCTCAAGTGGCAGAATGGCACCGGTATCATGCCCTTCTTTTTTTGGCTCTTTGTGTGCCTTCTTTTCTTTCTTTTCGACCTTCTCCTCAACCGGTTTCTCCGGCTCTGCTGCGGTGTTATCGTGTTTTTTCAAAAACTTGTTGTAGCCAATATAGCCCGCTCCTACTAACACAAGGGCAATGCCTATAAAGATTATCAGTTGCTTGATATTTAGTTTCTTTTTGGGTTGTGGACCTTCTAACTGTTCTTCATCCTGCTCTTCTTTTGACATAATCTGTGTGTACACCCCCTTGTGTATAAATTACACCTTCTAACTTATTATATCAAATTTCATGCCAGAGAGCAATGGCTAAGTAAAACAGACGCTTTCTATGTTCAGACGTAGTCAAACGATGATGTTTTTACGTCAATGAATTGACAAAGAATTGACAAAAAAACAGCCTTTTGAACAGTTATAATATTTTGCGTTTAAAAATGGGAACAGATGGTTACGTAGCCACCGCGATGAAAATCGGCCTTTCCTAAAAAAAGTAACTTAGTAGACTTCTCAAAGAAACGTTATAATTATCATTGATAGCAATCCTTAATGCTCTATCGGGGCTGTTGTGTCTGGTAGGTGGAGAGACCGATTCGATAGTTGGCATATCTGGTTTAGCAAGGCGGGTTGCTTTTTTTCGACAGTTGAGTTTATAGAAAATGACAAAACGCTTCTCAAAAGAATTGAGAAAATCGTTCATGTAGTGAAATCTATTTAGTACAGCATTGCATTAGTCCATGATACATAGTGCACCATTAAATTTTTGCTCTATCTCTTTTATTTTCACTGTTTCTGATTTCATTTCAATAAATAGAATCATCTCTTGATTTCTTACTCTTGTCAATAATACATAATCACACATCCTTAGCTGTCCTTTGTCAGAAGTAAACAGTTTATTATGCTCTTTAAATTCATCAATTTGTACGAGAACAGAGTCATCATGAACGTCGAAAACTTTAACTGTTTTTAACCTTGCATCATTACCAGCTTCTTTTAGTAAAACAAAGCGTCTGCTGTGTTCAATTCCAAGTT
>JADFYB010000204.1 GCA_015233245.1 Nitrospirota bacterium
ATAGCAGATAATGCTCAGGATGAACGGATAAATGCGGCATCACAAAAAATCCTGCTATACCAAGCACCGCTGAGACAATAACCGGAGCAAGGGCATTGGGCAGCATGTGTTTAATTATCAGTCTGATATCCGATGCTCCTATGCTTTTAGCGGAAAGAACAAATTCCCGGCTTTTTAGTGACAAAAACTCAGCCCTCACCAGACGTGCCACACCCATCCATGACGTTAACCCTATCACAGCCATTATATTCCATATACTTGAATCAAGAAAGGCAATTACCGCTAAAATCAGAAAAAACGTAGGGATTGCAAGCATAATATCCACAAAGCGCATTATTATCCTGTCAACAAAGGAGCCATAAAATCCGGCTGCCGCACCTGCCGCTATCCCAGTTAAGGTGGCTAATCCCACAGAGACAAACCCTACCGAAAGGGAAATCCGGGCGCCATAGAGCATCCTGCTTAACACATCACGGCCAAGGTCGTCGGTGCCAAGAAGGTGAGACATATCCGGAGCCGACAGGATGTGGTATCTGTCAATTGCCTCAGGATCATAGGGGCAAATAAGGGGAGCAAACATAGCTGCCAGTGTCAGAAAGATAACCACAACACCACCAGAGATTGTAAGCACATTGAAGCCGATTCGTCTAATGAATGTGTCTTTTAACATTGCCGTTGCTCCTTCTAACGGTTGTTAAGGTAGTTTCTTACAAATGACAACCCCTTTGAAGCAGCTGCCCGTATTCCCATGTCTTTTACAGCTCTGAGAGTGCCCGCAGAGAACACTCTTTTTATCATCTTAACGTTATTCCTCCGGTCAACCATTTTTTCGGCCTCAAGAGCCAGTTCTCGAAACCGCTCATGTGATATGTGAGAGCAAAAGTGGTTAGCAGGACTCTGATGGTTATACAGTGAGACGTCAAAGTCATCGTCCACAAGGCCACGCTCCTTACAGGTCGTAAATAGCTCAGTGCCGGGATACGGGGTGAAAATACTATAAGACACCGCATCGCTATCTATTGTTTCTATTGCCGAGAGGGTATCTTTCAGAGTCTCCTCTGTCTCATCCGGGAAACCTATCATAAAAAATGTCTGAACTTCAATGCTATGCGACCGTATCAACTTAGAGGCATTATAGGCATCTTCTATTGTGATGTTTTTCCGGATTTTTTTCAGCATTTCATTATTGCCGGACTCTATTCCGATTTGAATACTGTAGCAGCCGGCCTTTTTCATTGCCGAGACAATTTCCTCATCAACTAGTCTAACGTGGATTTCACAGCTCCACTTAATATCAGGGCAGCAGGCTGAAATAGCATCAGAGAGCTCGTATATGTACTTGCGGTGGACTCCAAATGTGTCGTCATCAAACCTGATAACGTTAAGGCCAAGTTTTCTGAGTTCTGAGATTTCAGCGGCAACGCTTTTGGCGCTTCTGAATCTGACCTTTGTGCTCCACAGGTAGCGTGAGCCGCAAAACAAACAGTTGTACGGACAGCCGCGTGCCGCAAAGATTGATTTAAATGCCGAGAGCGGATACTTATCATAGTCTTTAAGAACATCCTTAGCGCTTTGATGTGGAAACGGCAGTGCGTCAAGGTCCTGGATGTACGCTCTGGGAGGAGTTACCGATATAATCCCGTTTTTCCTATACATTAGCCCGTTTACCGTGTCAAGGCTTTCTCCGGACTGTAATTTTTTCAGAAAATCCACCAGTGTCTCTTCTCCCTCGCCAACAGCAATGGCATCAATATCCTGGCACTTGAACACATCCTTTCCCACCATTGTGGGATGAGGCCCTCCGATTATTACCACGGTTTTAGTGTTTATGTCCTTAGCTATTTTAGCTACTGTGCGTGCCGAGGCAAAGTTCTGGCTTTTGGAGGTAATACCAATCACATCGGGGCGGTAAGAGGAGATTGTTTTTTTGACCTCCTGCCACACGTTGTAGTCAGGGTCTTTAAGGTTATTTAGATAGTTTCTGTAGCCTGTGCCAGCCAGAAAGCTGACCTGCATGATTTCGGCATTTGGAGTGAAATCGGCATTATATGCCATAACGTCCCAGTTGGTATCACGTTTTACTGTGGCAGAGAGATAGCCAATCGAAAGAGGGAATATTTCAAGAGCGTAAGTGTCCTTGTACAGCCTGTAAAAAGGCGGTTCTATTAATAAGAGCTTCTTAGCCATCAGGAAAGACTAACTTATTTTACGGCCTTGTGTCAATTTCATGAACGTGTTTTGTTAATGCAAAATGGAAAAGACCGGTTCTTTTATTATTTTTCTAAATGCTTTATACTAAAACAACATGTCAAGCCATCATAACGACGAATATACCCTAAATATAGACGCACTTGGGTATAGGGAACAGGCTGATAACATCAGAAATCTGATAATTAACTGTGACACGCCGTTTGTTATCGGGATTTCAGGCCGATGGGGCAGCGGTAAGACCAGCCTTATGAAATATCTGATGGCAAGCCTGGGGGGTAAAGTTGATGAGGACAGGTTTGCTTTTCATGATGGATCGTTAAAAGATGAGGCTGAAGAAACAGATTTTAACAAAGTAGAAACGTATTACAATAAACAAGACACAACTGAATTAAAAAAGATTACGAAGTATATTCATTCTATTTGGTTTAACCCTTGGGAACACGAAAACCATGACGAACCGATTATAGAACTTCTTAAAGAAATCCGCAAACAGTTCTCTTCTATTTCAAAGATATTGGCTGAGGGTGAGAAGTTGGGGGCAGTAGCACTTCGTAAAGGGTTGGACATGTTTGATGGCATTCGATATTTACAAAGTTTACAAATTTACCTTCTCCACAATTACCTAAAAGCATTGGTAGCACACCTATGGCACTTGGTGAAAAATATGAATATGAAAACTTTGAATACAACACAAGAAACCATCGCTTCAAACTGATTTTCCAAAAAGCAATAGAACAAATATTAAAATATAAGTATCTTGATGAAAATAATAGAATAGACAACCCAATTGATGATAAGGCCAAACTTGTTATCTTCATAGACGACCTTGACAGATGCGAAGAGGAGACAATCTCTAAGCTTCTCAGAGAAATCAAACAATATCTGACAACTAAGCGCTGTGTGTTTGTTTTTGGTTATGACAAACACCATGTGGAAAAAGCCCTCGCTGTTTCTATCAAACGCTCATCTAAAGAAACCCGTTCATATCTCGAAAAACTGTTTCAATCTACAATTTATATTAAACAACCGACTAAAGAGAAGTACAAAGAATTTATCTGCACAAACCTGAGTAAATACGATTTTATTTCAGACACGGATATTGAATCACTGGCTGAATATTTGTGTGATATAATTGATCCAAACCCAAGGCGAATAAAAGCATTTTTTACTGCGTTTTATATTCACGTCAAAAACTCAGCATTTTGTAAAAGCAATGCTATAGCGCTTGAAGATTTAGAAAAACTCTCCCTCATGACATACCTAAAAGTATTTCACGAACCGGTTTATGCAGCGTTGGAAAATAAAAATGACTTACTGGATGATTTGATTTATGTACTACAGATGAAAAACAGACAGGAAATTAACAATCATAACCAATATTTTATATATCTTGAGATGAGGAGTCATTTGAAAAGTTATGTAACAGACCAACCCGACGTTACGATTGTAGAAACGACAAATGAAGAGTTTATGGATAACAGTGAAAACGCCGAACAAAAGTTTTTGACCGAGGTTTACGAAATGCAGGGAAAACACAAAAGCTTTGAGCATTTTTCAAGAGAATTTAAAAATAATTTTGTACATATAGCTGAAAAGAGATTATATGCAGACATCCAAAGATACTTATAAAAACGATTCTAAAACAGGTTGGTCTTATCCAATAGACAGTCTTATTTCTGATTATGATTACAGAAACAATTATTATGATTACAGGCAGCGCCTATATGCTTTATACAGAAAAGCCGACTTGGCCGGCGTTTTGGAGGCATCCGAGGATCTGCCGGTTCTGTTACGAGACATTTATGTCCCCTTAAGAATAGATGAAACCGAAACTGATCCCTCAGCCGACCCCGAGAATGCCGCTGAAACAAAAGGACTCTCAATTCCTAATGCTTTGCGCCGAATACAGTTTCTTGCCATATCCGGTTTGCCAGGCTCCGGTAAATCCACGCTTACAAAGTTCCTCGCCGCCGAGATGTCAGAGCTTCAACTAAACGTCACTACTCAAAGGCTGGGGCGCCGCATAGTAATTCCATTTATCTTAAGAGAACTGAACTTTTCTAAAATTGACTCTTTTGATGATTTGTGGAACGTATGGATTTCGGGCATGTCTAAACGTTTGGGGATGAAAATTACGAGGGAATTTCTCGATTTTTATATAGACAACGGCTGGGCTGTCATAATCTTTGACGGCATTGACGAAATTGGAACGGAAAAGAACATTGATTTGATTAATTGGATAAATGATTGGATAGAAGAGAGGAAATCTCTTCGTGAGGCGACCCCACCCGTTAATGTAATCATAACCGGCAGACCGTACGGGTTTTTGGAGAAGGGTAACTATAAAAAATGGTTTAAGATGATGCACCTGCAGCATTTTAACCAAAAAGAGAGCGAGCTTTACGCTGGTAAGTGGTTTAAGGTCAGATACGGAGAGGATAAGGTTAAAGTTAAAATAAAAGCAGATGATTTTATCGCTGCTCTTAAAGACTACGGACTGAAAGAGCTTAAGCGCAGACCGATATATCTTGCCATGCTTGCCTATGTTGCCGAAACATACGGAGAGCTTCCGCGTACAAGAACCCTCGCATACTCA
>JADFYB010000034.1 GCA_015233245.1 Nitrospirota bacterium
AGATAAAACTCTTCGCTCTTTACGACACTCTGTGTAAACTGCTTAAGTGGAATTAATCCGGTAAGTCTAATCAATTCATCCGGCAGCGGCTCATTAACAATGAGTAAAACATCAGACTTTACGAAATCTCTATATTTGCCAACCTGCATAAGTACATCTACCTCGTCATTTTTTACAGCTTTCCAAACATTGAAAGTGCCGATCTTATCAATCACAGGGTAATATAAGGGTCTGTCAAGATATGCCGACACGCCGCTTGCCGCATAAAACCAGTGGCCAGCAATAGGAATATTTTGCCAGTAGTTTTGCTTTATATAATCCGCTGTTGCCTTACATGCTGAAAAAGGATAGATAAAACCAATGGTATTAGCCATTAAAGCAGCAATGATACCTAAAGAAAATATTGTAGTTATAAAGCGATTTTGATTTCTCTCAAAGAAAGTGAAAAAAGCATTAACAGTAGTTTTTGGGGCGGGATAACAATTGTACAGCCACATGGCTGTGACAAAGACAACGTAGTAGTGTCCTTTGTGGCGCAAAAAGCCGTTAAAAAAAATACAATTAAATGCTGCAACTCCTGTTGTAGCAATAACATAATAAAAAGCAGATATTTTTTTTCTGAATATAGTAAACAGTATAGATAGAAATAATCCTGATGATAAAATCAGCCTTATAGCATATATTGTTTCCAAACGCATCGGCAGGTAACGTATAAAATTTGTCTGCCAAAAATTCATTTGAATACGAGGTATAGGTACAAAGACGTTCCACATTTCTGTAATCTGGTCAGCTATTTTTTTTGGAATGTTAGGGTCGCTAATGACTATATTATAGAAACGGGAATCAGCTGGAGGCTTCATTTGTAATATTGAAAGAACAAGACCTGCCATAAATATTAAAATTGACGCATAAAACCGCCATGATTTACAAGAAGTAAATTCCTTAAAAAAAATAGGCTCAAGAAAAAGAGTGACAGCAAGTGCTATCGCCAACACTGCTGAGAGAGCATTACACTGGCACATTAAAAATAAAATTATGGAAAGAATAATATAATTTCTGTTTTTAAAATCTTTACCAAAATATGCACAGAATAGAAAGAGAAATAATATCCCAATGGCATAGTTTCTGCTTATTACTGCATATTCAAAAAATGGGAAATAACTAAATACAAAGAGTCCTTTTAATAGCTTGCTAAAAGGAGAAAACCTTAAAAAAACAAATACTGAGGCTGTGGCAATAACAAGATGAACCATCTGCATAGCAACCGGATTCCGTGTTATTTTGGTTATCGGATACAGAATTAAATGCCAGAGCATGGGATGCCCCTGATAGCGCATATTGTCAACAAGTCCGTGCAGAGAGCTGGCATCTCTGGCTATCATCCATGCCTCAAGTTCATCCCGCCACATCACATGATGCAGAATGTTAAAGAGGGTCAGAACAAAAAACACAAGGGTTACGATATAAGTGAATTTCATATTATCAAAAGCGCTTTCTATGTTTTTCACGTTAAAGCTCACGGACTCTAATCTTTTATCAGATACAGATAAAACTGTTCACTCTTTACGACACTCTGTGTAAACTGCCTAAGTGGAATTATTCCGGTAATTTTAATCAATTTATCAGACAGCGGCTCACTAACAATGAATAAAATATCTGACTTTACGGTATCTCTATATGTGTCAAGCTGCATAAGTACATTTTTGTTGTCATATTTTATAGCTTTCCAAACGTTGAACGTCCCGATTTTATCAATTACCGGATAATATAAGGGTCTGTCAAGATATGCCGACACGCCGCTTGCTGCAAAATACCAGTGGCCGGCAATAGGCATATTTTGCAAGTTGTTTTGCTTTATATAATCTGCTACCGCTTTAGACGCTGAAAAAGGATAGATAAAACCCATGATGTTCGCCATTAATGAAGCTATTATACTTAATGAAAAAATTGTAGTTATAAAGCGATTCTGATTTCTCTCAAAGAAACTTAAAAAAGCATTAACAGCAGTTTTAGGTGCAGGATAATAATTATACAGCCACAGGGCTGCGACAAAGACAACGTAATAGTGTCCTTTGTGGCGCAAATAGCCGTTAAAAAAAATGTAATTAAATGCTACAATTCCTGTTGTAGCAATAACATAATAAAAAGCAGGTATTTTCTTTCTGAATATAGTAAACAGTATAGATAGAAATAATCCTGACGATAAAATCAGCCTTAGAGTATACATCATTTCGTCACGTATCGGTAGGTAACGTATAAAATTTGTTTGCCAAAAATTTATTTGAATACGAGGTACTGGTATAAAGACATTCCACATGTCTGTAATCTGGTCAGCTATTCTTTTTGGAATGCCTGGGTCGTTAATGACTAAATTAGAGAAAATGGCATCAGCCGGAGGCTTCATTTGAATTATTGAAATAGCTAAGCCTGCTGTAAAAATCAAAATTGATGCATAAAAGCGCCATGATTTATAGGCATTGAAATCCTTAAAAAACATAGGCTCAAAAAAAAGAGTGATAGCAAGTGCTATCGCCAACACTGCTGAGAGAGCATTACACTGGCACATTAAAAATAAAATTATGGAAAGAATAATATAATTTCTCTTTTTAAAATCTTTCCCAAAATATGCACAGAATAGAAAAAGAAACAAGATGCCTAGTGCATAGTTTCTACTGATTACTGCGTATTCAAAGAATGGGTAATAACCAAATATAAATAATCCTCTTAAGATCTTGCTAAAGGGGGCAAATCGCAAAAAAACAAAAGCGGACGCTGTGGCAATAACAAGATGAACCATCTGCATGGCAAGTGGATTTCTTGTTATTTTAGTTATCGGGTAGAGAATTAAGTGCCAGAGCATGGGATGCCCCTGATAACGCATGTTTTCAACAAGTCCGTGAAGAGTGTTGGCATCCCTTGCAATCATCCACGCCTCAAGCTCATCCCGCCACATCACATGATGCAGAATGTTAAAGAGGGTCAGAACAAAAAACACAAGGGTTACGATATATACAAATTTTAAATCGTTATCAGATTTATGCATAATTTTTAGTTGCCATATTTTACCAAATATATCCAGTAAATCTCATCATACGCTGCTGCCCTTGAGAAACTCCTTAGCTCACTGATATGCAGCAAGTTCATGAGGTTTTTTTGCAGCGGATATGATGTTACGAGTACCAGATTTTTCCCCTCTTTCTTTGTAATAGTTATTATGTCTTGTGCTGTCCATGGTTTGCTCTTTTTGTCCCATATTATAAACGTACCAACCCTGCCGCTGTCAAGATAATAAACGGAGCGGTTCAGGTATCCGGCAATTGGGCTTATTATATAATCAAAGCTTCCTGCTATAGGTAAATTAGCTGTGCTTGGATTGTTTTGTATAAAAACTGCGGCTGCATAAGAGGACGAAAAAGGAAAAATAATGTCCAACACATTAGCTGCAATACCTGCGATACAATTAGCAAGCAGCACTGCTGTGACAATGTATTTTGTCAGAAGTTTCTCAGAAAAGATGCTTAATTTATTCAAATACTCTTTCTTGAAATTAATGCTTATCTGGCTTTTTTGGGAAAACCACAAAGATGAGATGAAAATTATATATAGATGCCCTATGTATCTTAGTCTTGTGGCAACAACAAAGTAAAATGCAAACACAAAACCAGTACCAAAAAGATAGAAAAACAGAACCTTTGGCTTACGCAAAAAAGCCGCAACAATTATGGCAAATACCGCAAGTGACAAGACAAATCTGACCATATACCTTTCAAAGGGTCTGAGAGGCAGATAACTTATCGCATTGGATTCCCAAAATACTGTTTCAAAGCGTGGAATTGGCACATATGCATTCCACAGATTGGAAACGATGGCGGTTGAATCAGAAATAAGCTCATCAAAATTGTGCGGCAAATGTAGCGGTGCGTAAAGAGACGTATCTGGGGCAGGCGCCATAACTTTTAAAGCTATAATAAGACCTACAATAAAAATTACTGAAGACAGGATGATTTCTATGCGCTTTCGGGGGGAGAGTATCCACTCACTTTTTTGGTAAAATAACTCTGTAGCACAATACAGAGCACAGGCAACAGCAATAATTGTTGCAAACACATTACATCGGCACAGGAAAAACAAGATTACTGATAAAACCAAATAATTATTTTCCAAACCACGTTTTTTGTACAAAGCCATAAATGAAAACAATAAAAGCACTCCAATGGCATAGTTCCTGCTTATAATGTTGTACTCATAAAATGTAAAGTAACCAAAGACAAACAAAATCCTATGAGCTCTGGTTAAAGGCGCATACTGTGCAAATACATAAACGGAAACGGTGGCGATAATCACATGAACAGTCTGCATAGCTGCCGGATTTTGAGTAAAATGTCTGACAAGGTAAAGGATAATAAACCATAACGAGGGATGTCCCTCATATTTAATATTAAGGAATAGCTCCGAAAATGAGTTAGAAGAAAGAGCAATCATCCATGCCTGAAGCTCATCCCGCCACATCTCATGGTGAGACACACTATAGAGAGACACAGTGAGAAAAACCAAAGACAGCAATAGGCTAAGGCGTTTGTCGGAGTGTTCCACGGTAGTTACATTAGTTCGTACCATTTCAACACTTGATATTGTACTTTATCAGTGAAAAATTTTTCAAATAAGCAAATGATGAAGGTTCTAAGATTTCCTTACTTTAATAATACAGAGGCATGTGAACTCCTGATTTGTCAGGACATACGTACTTATGCTATAATAAAAAAGCGGTGAATCTGTTAACCAGGGGGAAAATATGAATTTGAATAAGTTTTTAGCACAGGTAAAGCAGTTTGAGGACCTGAGTGAGGAGGAGTTGAGGGTACTTTCTGAGGCCGCCTCCGTGGTTGATTACTCTGATGGCATGCACATAAAACACGTAGGGGAGATGAGCAGGTTTTTTTATGTTGTTTATGACGGAAAGATAAAAGTGGTCTTAGAGTCCGGCGAAAAAATGACTACATTTACACGCGGTGAGATTTTTGGAGAGATGTCCCTTATGACCGGTGAACCCTCAGGAGTTGACATAATATCAGAGGGCAGCTCCCAGGTTGTCAAAGTCCCAAGAGAACTCGTTTCTCATGTTATATACGGAAATCCTGCCACTATGACAAAAATAGCCAAAACCATAGCTCACCGCCTGATTAAAAGAGATAATAATGAAAACGAAAAGGCGGCAATTCATATAGCTAAAACAAAATCCAATGACCCTTATGACCTTGATTTCAGCTCAGCCATAGACCCAATTAAAATCCTCGTTATAAATTCCAGGGCCAGTTCCCTTAAGTTTTCACTGTTTGACACACGTTACTCAGTTGCTGCTATGGATGGAATAGTGGATAAAATCGGCTCATCATTTTCTTATTACAAGGGGTCAGGGGCAAAGGGTGATTTTAAGGGAAACGCATTAGTTGGCAGTATAGAGGAGGCAATAAAACTTGTGGTTAAACTGCTTACCGATGCTAAAGGCGGCGTCATCAGCACAATTGATGAGATAACAGCAGTCGGACACAGAGTGGTTCATGGTGGCAACAAGTTTTCTAATTCAGTTGTAATAAATAATAGCGTGATAGAGAACATTAAGGAATTTAATGTCTTTGCTCCCTTTCATAACCCCTACAACATCGAGGGGATAGAGTGTCTCATGAGGCTCCTTCCCAATGCTTCTCACATAGCGGTATTTGACACCGCCTTTCATAAGGGAATGCCAGATCATGCCCACAAATATGCCCTGACACCCAGTTTAAATAACAATGAAATCATAAGACGATACGGTTTTCACGGGATTAACCACCACTTCGTAACGCTAAAGGTTGCCGAGTATCTGAAAAAAACAACCGGACAACTTAAGATAATTTCCTGTCACCTTGGGCACGGTTCCTCGGTAACGGCAATAGACCACGGCAGAAGCATTGACACCAGCATGGGAATGACCCCCCTTGAGGGTCTTGTCATGGGGTCAAGAAGCGGAGATGTTGACCCGGGACTATTCCTGTACCTTATGACGTTAGGCTACACGGCAGATGAATTAAACAATATGTTAAACGAACAGAGCGGCATAAAGGGTGTCAGTGAGATTAGCAGCTACATGGAGGAGGTGCTTACAGCAGCGGAGGATGGAAATAAAAAAGCTGAAAAAGCCGTCAGAATGTTCTGCTACAGGGTGAAAAAGTATATAGGAGCGTATATAGCAGCTTTGGGTGGGTTGGACGTTTTAATATTTACAGGCGGTATCGGTAGTAATTCTACTGAGGTGCGGGCAAGAATATGTCAGGGACTTGATCCATTTGGCATAACCATTGACGACGACTCCAACCGGCAGGTAAGACCTTTTCTAAAACAAGTTGAGGAAATATCAGAGGCAAATTCTAAAGTCAAAATCCTCGTAATTCAGCCTGATGAAAAACGTATGATAGCCCGTGAGACCCTTCACGCTCTGGGCAGACACACCACAGTAAGCCGAAGGGAACAGGAGTACAAGCAGACGCCGATTCCTGTAAACGTATCGGCACACCATGTGCATGTTACAGAGGAGGCATTTAGGGTACTTTTTGGTGAGAGCAGACAGTTGACCCCTAAAGCGCCGCTTAGCCAACCAGGGCAATTTGCGGCTGTAGAGACAGTAAATCTGATTGGCCCAAAGGGCAGAGTGGAAAAAGTGCGCATACTTGGCCCCTATAGAAAGGACACTCAGGTGGAAATATCCCGCACTGAGGAGTTTAAACTTGGAATAGATGCACCTGTCAGAGACTCGAGCGATATAGAGGGCACACCGGGAATTACGCTTGAGGGCGACTTTGGGCAGTTAAAACTGGAAAAAGGAGTGATTTGCGCACGGCGCCACGTTCACATGTCCCCTGAGGATGCTCTCAGATTTGGCCTCAGAGACAGAGACGTTGTGCTTGTTAAAATAAAGAGCAAACGGGAACTGACTTTTGGCGACGTTTTAGTCAGAGTACATCCTGATTTCAGACTTGATATGCACATAGATACTGATGAGGGAAACGCTGTTGAACACACGCCGGGAATGGTTGGTTACATAGAGGGTATTCAACACAGAGCATATATGTAAAGTAACCTAAAACGATCCAAACCTAAAATACACTAAAGATACAAAATCTGTGCTTAAATACTCTTTTTTTGAATATTGCTGTGATTTTATGTTACAATCAACATATCACTTTTTAATTCAACATGGTGGGTTTTTGCACAGATATGAGATGGTTACGGCACTAACCGCATGGAGGTATTATGTATAAAGTGCTTTTGATAGAGGACGATGATACGGCCAGAAAGCAGTTGGCGAAGTACGTTCAGAAGGAGCGTTTTGAGGTAATACAGGCTGAAAACGGGCGTGTAGGTATTGAGCTTTTTAAAACAGAAAATCCACATATAGTGTTAACCGATCTGAAAATGCCGGACGTTGACGGCATGGAGGTTGTTCACACAGTTAAACGACTGTCTCCGGAGACTGAGATAATTGTGTTTACCGGTTATGGAGAGGTTGAAACTGCCATATCTGCCATTGGTGAAGGGGTGCTGGACTACCTGAAAAAACCGATTGACCTTGACAATCTAAGTATGGCTCTGGGACGCGCTGAGGAAAAAATCGGATTGAGACACTCAGAGCATCTGTATCCTCATATTCTTTTGGCTGAGGATGAGGAAATGCCCCGCACACGCCTTAAGAGGGTGTTAGAAAAAGAACACTGGAAAGTTTTAGATGTCTCAGACGGTGAGGAGGCTGTTAATACATTCATAAGTACAAAGATGGATATTGTTCTTTTAGATATCAAAATGCCTAAATTGGACGGACTTCAGGCTCTGCTTCAGATGCGGGCCATAAACGATGATTTTGAGGCTATAGTTTTTACCGGTTACAGTGATGAACAAAGCGCCATTCATGCTATGCGCGGCGGGGCGGTGAGTTTCTTAAGAAAACCTGTGGATCTTGACCAACTGATAGCTACAATTGAAAAGGCTCTGGAAAAGCTCTACAGAGACAGAGCGTTAAGGTATCGCACACGTGAACTTGAACTGGCTAAGCAGATTCTTGCCAAGATTACTGACGAGGAGGAGGTAATACTCAATATTCACAAAAGTGTTGTAGAACAATCACTGACTTTTGCCCAAAAACTAATGGATTCCATTCCCACACCTATTGTTGTAATAAGAAAAGACCTCACATTAATTTATATGAATAAATGTATGCTTGAAGCATTAGATTTCACGCCTAAAAGTATTGACGAGAAACTGCTTGAAAATTTAAAAAAAATTGGGATTAAAGATCTCTCCATCGAACAGATAACCAATTCAATAGACATACTTTTTTCAGTGCCTGGGAAATTGGAAACGATAAAAACAGGCGCTCATTCCTTAATCACCCTGACCTTAATTACAGTGGTCGGCGATGTTAAGGAAAATTATGTTTTGATTGCACTACGCGGCGAAAGGTCGGCTTAGGAGCTGAAACATGGAATCTGGCTCAAAAATCGTTCTTATTGTTGATGACGATAAGATGACATCATCTCTTTTGGAAAAAGAACTGTTAAGAGGTTTTTTTACTGTATTTACCGCACCTGACGGCAAAAGCGCACTTGAGAAAATAGAAACAACTAATGCCTGCATTCTTCTTATAGATGTTAACCTTCCCGACATAAACGGGATAGAATTAATTAAAAAAGTCAAAGCAAAGAAACCTGAGTGCGAGATAATTATAATTACCGGCTATGGGACCCAGGACATAGCAATTCAGTCGCTTAAGCACGGAGCCTTAGACTACATAGAAAAGCCTATAAACATAGAGGAGCTTTTTGCGGCCCTTGGCAGAGCTCAGGAAAAACTAACTGAAAGGAGCTCCCTCTTTACCAAAAACACTCTTCTCATAATTGATGACGATGAGGTGGTTATAAAGCGGTTGAAGAGGTTTTTTGAGTCGGAGGGTTACGAGGTGTTTACCGCACCAAGCGGACTCAAAGGGTTAGAGATTATTGAATTCAGCAAGATTGACGTTGTTATTTCAGACATAAACATGAGCGATATGGACGGGATAGAGGTGATTACTGCGGCTAAGAAATATTATCAGGATATAGAGTGTATCATGGTAACCGGAGCTAACGATGATGAACATGCTATCAGATCCCTCCGTGCCGGAGCCATAGATTATTTAACTAAGCCTGTTAACCTTGATGAACTGCTGTTTTCAGTCAAAAGGGCTATAGAAAGGATAAATCTAAACAGAACACGCCTCTATAGAAGCCGTGAACTTAAGATATCCTCTGAAATCATCTCCAAGATGAACGAGGAACTTGAAAGAAGAATACAGGAAAGATCAAGTGAACTAAGTAAAATGCAGGTACAGCTTTTTCAGACGTCAAAACTAGCAACACTTGGTGAAATGTCTGCCGGCCTGGCGCACGAGATAAACCAGCCACTAGGTGGCATAGCTCTTGTTGCTAAGAGTTTTCGCAAACTCCTGGAACATGGCGGATTAACAGAGTATGAAATTGTCTCCGGCCTTGATGACATAGAATCATCTGTCAAGCGGATGACTAAGATAATTCAACACATCAGGACTTTTGCCAGACAGGATACCTTAAAGTTTATAAGAGTTGATGTTATTGACACAATAGAGGCGGCATTTAGCCTTCTGGATGAGCAGTTACGGCTTCATGAGATAGCGGTCATAAAGGACTTTGAGCCATCCACTCCATCAATTATCGGAGAGCCTTATCAACTTGAGCAGGTGTGGATAAATCTTATCACTAACGCTAGGGATGCTATGGATGAAAAAGATAAGCAGATATATGATGCAAGGATTGAATCATGTGTTTACAATAAGTGTCTGAAGGTAACTGTAAAATATGATATTGATGCGGACTCTGTTGTTGTAATAGTTGCCGATAACGGGATGGGGATGTCACAAAAGGTCAGGGAGCGGGTGTTGGAACCTTTTTTTACAACAAAAGAAGTTGGGCAGGCAACAGGTTTGGGGCTTTCGATAAGTTATGGTATTATAAATAATCATAAAGGTAGAATTGAAATTGAAAGTATGGAAAATGATCATACGACAATAAAAGTAATATTACCGACGTGGGATTCTCATCGTTACGATACGGAGGAGCCCCCCGGTAAGCACGATGCAGTGATAGCAGCAAACAGCGAAAGTTTGTCTTAGGGAGGTTTGTTGGCACATGGCAAAGTTATTAGTTATAGACGATGAGATAATCATAAGGGAACGGCTAAAGAAACTGCTGTTGCTGGACAAGTATGAAGTGTATTCAGCGGAAAATGGTATCGAGGGCCTTAAAATGTTTGAAACACATGAACCTGATATAATAATCGCCGATATTAAAATGCCAAAGATAAGCGGTATAGATGTTTTAAAAGAGATCAAAGCAAGAAACAACATGATCGAGGTAATTATGATAACCGGCCACGGAGGCTGTGAAACGGCCATAGAGGCAATGAAACAAGGCGCCTTCGGTTATATACAAAAGCCTATAGAGTATGACGAGTTGCATATAGAGATTGAGAAAGCTTTAGAAAAACAGCAAATGAAAATAAAAATAGACTCATACGTCAAAGAACTTGAATATAGAGTTAATGAGTGGGAAATCACTTTCAACTGTGTCAGCGATATGCTCTCTATCCACAATAAAGAATATAAGATCATAAGGTGCAACAAGGCATTTATTGAAACTTTTAAATTTAACCCGGATGCTCCCGACAGCAAACCCTGTAATGAGATGTTCAACTGTCAGGAGGAAAGAGATTGCCTTAATGTGAAAACCTATGGCAGTAAAAGCGCTTGCATGAAGGAGATGTATTATCCGGAGCTTGATGTATATTTGGAGGTAACTGCATCCCCGATTTTTGGAAGTGAAGGAGAATTTAAAGGCTCCATTCACATCTTTAAGGATATTACTCAGAGAAAACTCTATGAGGAAAAAATGAAGGCGTCGCTTCAGGAAAAAATCCTCCTTTTACGTGAAATCCACCACAGAGTTAAAAACAACATGGAAATAATCTCAAGCCTGATAGAGCTTCAAATCGAAGACTCCAGTGATAAACAGCTTATTGACGTGTACAATGAGATGAAAAACAGGATACGCTCCATGTCCCTTATACATAAGATGTTGTATCAAAGTGAAAATCTCTCTGAAGTTAATTTTAACGATTATACTAAAAGTCTTGTGGTGGATCTTATTAACTCGTACTGTGTTGACCCGTCAATGATAAAGATTGATGTAAACATTGACGATGTGCTGATAAATATGGACACTGCCATGCCGTGCTGTCTGATTATAAACGAACTTGTTACAAATTCTTTAAAACATGCCTTTACGGAGACAAAAACCGGCGCCCTTGAAATTTCCATGCAGAGCCTTGGTGAAAAGACGTATGAATTAGTGGTGCGTGATAATGGAAAGGGCATACCGGAGGGGTTTGATATAAGCCAGTCGTCTTCACTTGGATTAAAGCTGATAAGAACGCTGGCGGAGTATCAGCTTGGCGGTAAAATAGAAATGAACACAAGTGCCGGCACTGAGTTTAAGCTCAGGTTTAAGGAGCTTCAATACAAGAAAAGAGTCTGAAAAGGATTATGGAGTGACATGGAAGAAAAAGCAAGGGTTTTGATAGTAGAGGACGAGGGCATAATAGCAATGAATTTGAAACGAAAGCTGGAAAAACTTGGGGCTGTTGTTACATCCGTTGTGCCATCGTCAGAGGAGGCCATATTAAAGGCTGAAACAGACAAACCCGACATAATTCTGATGGATATTGTAATACAGGGCGATATGGATGGAATTGATACTGCCGCAGAGATAACTAAACGCGCTGATATTCCAATTATATTTATGACGGCTTATGCAGACGAAAAGTTGCTTGAAAGAGCGAAAATAACAGAGCCGTATGGATACATTGTTAAACCATCCAACGATAAAGAGATTCACATAGCTTTGAAGATGGCCATTTATAAACATAAAATGGAAAAATATCGCAAATCGGCTGAATATAAGGATATGCTGCTCAAGGAAATTCACCACAGAGTCAAAAATAATTTTCAAATAGTTACCAGCCTCCTTAGTCTGCAATCAGAGAGTATAACCGACGAAACCCTCCGGAATGTCTTTATTGATAGTTATAACCGAATACGTACAATGTCAATGATTCATACAAAACTGTATAAATCGGCAGATTTATCAACTTTTGATTTTGCCGAGTATGTTCAGGAACTATGTGCCGAGCTTGTAAACTCTTACGAAATACATTCAAACACTCCGGTTATCAAACTTGATGTTAACGTCAAAAAAGTTGACATCAGTATTGCAATCCCCTGCGGGCTGATTATTAATGAGCTTATCTCAAATTCTATGAAGTACGCCTTCACAGGCGGTACGCAGGGCACGATATTTGTCGGCTTTAATGAAGATGGCAACGGAAACTATGTTTTAATCACAGGAGATAACGGAGTTGGGATTCCTGAGGGCTTTGACTTAAGCAAAGCACGTTCACTTGGAATGCAGTTAGTGCATGATTTGGTAAAGAGAAAACTCAAAGGCACAATAGAAATAGACACATCAAGTGGCACGACATATCGGATGGTTTTTAAAAAAACTGTGATTGAGGGTGCTTAAAGTGTTAAACGGACTCAGGGGATAATTCAAACGTGGCGATTTTTAAAAAGAAACAAACCAACGGCTTTTTAATCAGGGTTTCACTCACTGTAAAAGTAGCTGTTGTTACGATTGTCATTGGGATTACTCTTAGTGCCGTGTTGGACTATTTTCACAGAAGAGCATTAAAGGAAACGTTCAACGCACAACTGCTAAATATGCTGGAGACTCAGGCAAAAGAAGACAGAAGACAATTCGATACACTTTTTTTCGGTTATCACCGCAGCGTTAAAGCATTAGCAAACCAATTCTCATTAATCAAATATATTGAAAAAGCATCATGGAATGATGATGCTCAGACAAAATTATATAAACAAGAAATTCCGCCGTGGCTCCCAAAGGTTTCTGTTTTGAAATACTATCCTGAAATTGAATATGCCTTGCTTTTTGATAGCCACAAAAAAATCAGAGAGGTTTATTCGGAGTTTTCCGACCCTTTCCCTGCTTCACTTAACTCGTTAAGTGATTTTATAATTGAAACGGCAATTGAGAATTCCTTTATAACACACCTTGACAGTATTGACTACGTCATTGCTTCAGCAATTGTAAAAAACGAAAATGGCGATAAAATTGCTACTCTTGTGATTGTCCACAGATTAAATAACGATTTTTTACAAGATGCTATGGGGCCCAATAAAGGAATAGTTGCACTTTACAGTGATAGTGAAAATGCAGTTATTGCTACAAATATGCCTGACCTGATATCGATTGCTAAAACTCTTAAAGACCTAAAAGCAGAGTATATGCTTACGGGGAAATCTTTTTTGGATTATGGTGAAAGCGAAAATAAGTACGCATTTCTCTCACTTATATCAAAGAGCACGTTTGAGAGACTAAGCTTCAATATTCTCTCCCGCAGCGTTAAGTATAACGTTACTACGGCGTTTACCCTTATTCTGTCATTTATCGTTATCATGCTCTACATCATGCGGAAAGTAAGGAGATTAGATGACTATATAGCGGATGTTTCAAAGAATCAGTTAGGGATAGACTGTCCGACGTTAATTAAAAGCAAGAACAGATTTATTAGAAGCGACCAAATTATAGCGCTTGAGCACAGGTTTCACAGTCTCTTTGACAAGATAGTGGAAGCAAAAAAGCTACTTGAAAAAAGAGCAGCAGACCTTGAACATATCAATAATGAACTAAAGGAGGCTACGGCTCAATTGGTTCAAACCGCTAAACTCTCGGCCCTTGGAGAGCTTACTGCCGGTGTTGCCCATGAACTTAACCAGCCACTAAACGGTATAAAGATAATCTGCCAGTCAATCATGAAAGACATACAAAAAGGCAGACACGACACTGAAGAGCTTGGCGCAGATCTATCCGACATAGTGGAGCAGGTGGATAAAATGGCTGCAATTATAGACCACATGCGTATATTTACAAGGCGATCGGATACTATGGTCGTTGAACCTGTAAGTATTAATGCTTTAATTGAGGGGTCATTTAAACTCTTAAACCAACAGTTACGGTCTAATAATATAGTGCTAAAAACAAACTTTACGCCGGAGTTGCCGCAAATAAAAGGCGATCATATCAGGCTTGAGCAGGTTATAATTAATTTAACCTCTAACGCAAGAAATGCGCTAAAAGCCGGCACGAAAGCAGAAAAACTGCTTGAAATAAAAACATACCTCTCTAATAACTTTAATCTGCCCTCAGGTACAGATTCCGTAGTAATCGAAGTACAGGACAATGGCCACGGAATTTCACAGGCGATTAGAGACAAAATATTTCAGCCTTTTTTTACCACTAATGAGCCTGGAAAAGGCACAGGGCTGGGACTTTCCGTATCAAGAAAGATAATAGAAGAGCATGGCGGCTTGTTATTGGTTGATAGTGAGGAGGGTGCCGGAACAACATTTAAGATAGTGCTGCCAATTCAACCATAGCTGTGTGCACACAAAACGGAGGTAATTATTATGTATAAGGTACTGTTAATAGAGGACGATGAAACGGCGAGAAAACAACTGGCAAAATATGTCCAAAAGGAGCGTTTTCAGGTAATACCGGCTGAAAATGGGCGTGTTGGTATAGAGCTTTTTAAGTCAGAACAACCGCAAATAGTATTGACTGATCTAAAGATGCCTGACATAGACGGCATGGAGGTTATTCACACGGTAAAACGGATGTCCCCTGAGACAGAGATAATAGTGTTTACCGGCTACGGAGAGGTGGATACCGCCATAGTGGCTATTCGTGAGGGAGTGCTGGATTATCTTAAAAAACCTATAGACCTTGATGTCCTGAGTTTGGCTTTGGGACGGGCAAAAGAGAAAATCAATATGAGGCAGTCCGAAAGCCTCGTTCCTCACATTCTGTTGGCTGAGGATGAGGAAATTCCCCGCACACGCCTAAAAAGAGTATTAGAAAAAGAGCTATGGAAAGTTTTCGATGTTACAAACGGTGAAGACGCAGTCGGACTTTTTGCCCATACAAAGATAGATGTAGTGCTTCTGGATATTAAAATGCCTAAAATAGACGGTCTTGAAGCTTTACACAAGATGCGGGCAATCAATGATGACTTTGAGGCTATAATTTTGACCGGATACGGGGATGAACAGAGCGCCATACAGGCAATGCGCGACGGGGCACTGAGTTTTCTCAGGAAACCGGTGGATCTTGACCAACTGATACTGCTGATAGAAAAGGCGCTGGAAAAACTGAGCGGTGACAGAGCGCTAAAATATCGCACTCGCGAGCTTGAACTGGCAAGGCAGATTATCGCCCAGATTACTGAAGAGGAGGATGTAATAATCAATATACACAAGACCATTGTGGAACAGGCGATGAATTTTGCCCAAAGATTATTAGATTCTATTCCTATGTCAATTATAGTAATCAGAAGAGACCTTTCGTTAATCTACATAAACAAATCTATGCTTGACATGATAGATTACTCTCCTGAAAGAATTGATGAAAAGTTTCTTGAGGTTATGAAAAAAATCGGGATAAAAGAAATTTCGATTAAACAGATAACTGACTCTGTGGAAATTCTTTTTAACGCACATGGGCGTGTGGAAACTATAAGAACAGGTACTTACTCATTTATTACCCTGACTTTGATTACGATAGTGGGCGAGGTAAAGGAAAATTACGTTTTGATGGCAGTGCGCGGTGAAAGGCTCCCTTTAAGCAGTTAGTTTCGATAAGATTTTTTAAACGGTGCTTAACCAAGTAGCAATCAGAAGCATCCCCTAAAGGGGAGCCTCCTCGGCGGCAAGGAGAAAGCGATACCTAGCATAACAGACGATTTAATGCTGCTTAAAAATTAGGAAACTGCCGCCCCCTTGGGATAGGGCGGCAGTTTTTAGGGGAGGAACGAGGCGCTTATAAATTATGGTAACATACGTAACCACTTTTGTCAAGTAAAATTTTTTAAAAATAAAAAAATTTTTTAAAAATAATTATATTTTCAATACCTGATTCAAAATTACGTTCTATATTCAGCATTTATCTTTATATACTCTTCAGTTAGATCACAGGTGCGTATTTTTGCAGAATTTTCGCCCATATTCAAATTTACACTTATCAGGATTTCCTTTTTCTTTAGCACTTCTGTGGCTGCAGTGTCATTATTAGTGGAGAGCCCCTTACGGACAACTTTAACCTTGTTGAAAGATATATCCACCTTGTACGGATCAAACTGTATATTGGAGGCACCCATAGCGGCCATAATGCGTCCCCAGTTGGCATCCTGTCCGTATATTGCGGTTTTAACAAGTGAGGAGTCAGCTATTGCTCTGGCTACAACTTTGCCTGTCTCTGTCGTATGAGCGCCTGTGACCTCTACGGTGATAAACTTAGTTGCTCCCTCGCCGTCTCTTACAATCATATCAGAGAGCCGCGAAAAGGTTTCTGTCAGGTACTTTTGAAAGCTTTTGAATTCTTTTGTACCTTTCTCTATGGTTTTGTTTCCGGCAAGGCCGTTTGCAAAAACAATGACCGTGTCGTTTGTGCTCATCTGCCCGTCAACCGTAATGCTGTTGAAACTTTCATTGACTGAGGCACTCAGCGCCTCTTTAATGGCATCAGTTGTTATTGCCACATCGGTTATGGCACAGGAGAGCATTGTAGCCATAGAGGGTGAAATCATCCCGGAGCCTTTAGCGATGGCCGATAGTGTAGATTGAGCTTTACCAAATTTTAACTCTGTTGAAATCAGCTTTGGAAACGTATCGGTAGTCATAATAGCCTGGGCTGCGTCAAGCAAAGTGGATTTGCCGAGATTTTGCGCTAATTCTGGTATCTTAGGTATTATTCTATCCATAGGAAGCGGGGTGCCAATGACACCGGTTGAGGAGACAAATACGTCAGTCTCTGGTATTTTGAGTAATTTTGCAAGAGCTGCAGAAATCTTCAGGACATCTGCCATCCCTTTTTTACCAGTACAGGCGTTAGCGTTACCGCTGTTTATAAAGACTGCCCTGCCGTAACCCTTTGCAATTCTTTCCATATCTACAATAACCGGAGCGGCTTTGACAGTGTTATTAGTAAAAACACCAGCAGCCTGCGCCCTTACGGTTGAATATATGAGTGTCATGTCATTGCGGCCAGGCTTTTTAATAGCTGCCTCCGCAGACGATATTAAAAACCCTTTTGGAATTACCGAATCTTCATTTATCATTTATAATCCCCTCCGTTTACTGCTAAAGCAGTGACTCTTATGTAGTAAGATTAACACGCAGAAGGAAATAAATTCAATCAATACATACACTAATTAGCGGTCAAATCCACTCTGCCAGGCTCAATTGACACCCTCCTGCTAAATGGATTATAGATAAGTGTGACAGTCTTTCCGTTGCCGGCAAAGTATGCGGCAAATAGCTCGGAAAGACCTTCTCTGTCAAAAAACACCTGCAACTCTCCCTCTTTAACTTCACCCTTTGAGGGTAAAAGCACACTGTTTAAAAATTTAAAAGACATCTGTTTTTTACCGTCATACGTTTCCCATCGTAACGCTTTTTTCTTAAAATCAATAGTCAATATATTGGTTTCCCGCCTGTTTGATGAGGTATCGTTAAGGTATGTGATGACTGAGGCAAGCCGCTTGGCCTCAACTGAGGGTGAGGCTCTAAGGCTCATAAAGGATGGGTACGAAAGCGCAATTATAACAGATATAATAAAAATTACAACTACCAGCTCAAGTAGAGTTACACCAAGCTGCATTCTATCGCCTAACTTCGTTGGCATCGTCAAAAGCTCCTCAACGTACTAAAAGTACGCCTGCGTCGCTTTCTCCTTGCCGCCAAGGGGAATCCCCTTTAGGGGACGCTTCTGACTGCGGCTTGGTATGACTACTTGTTGGCTTCTATTGGATGTTCCAGCTTTCAATATCCTTATTTATGCCCTCACCGCCTTGCACACCATCCGCTCCGTAGCAGACAATGTCGTAATCTCCATGAGCACCGGGTGAAAAATAAACATACGGCCTGCCCCAGGGGTCTGCGGGAATCTTTTTGTTTTCCAGATAACCTCCCTCCCTGTAATTTGGCGGGATTTGCCCAACTGTGGGTTTTACTACCAGTGCCTCAAGCCCTTGTTCAGTTGTCGGGAAAAACCCCGTGTCCAGTTTATACATTTTTAGCGCGGTTTCAAAGTTTCTTATCTGAATCTTAGCGTCAGCTATCCTTGCGTCATCTGTGCGGCCTATGATCTTAGGAGCCACAATGGCTGCTAAAAGACTTAAAATGAAAACCACCACTATTATCTCAAGCAGCGTAAAACCATTAACTCCGGTATTTTTTTTCAATCCAAAATATCTAAACATCACTGCCCCCTACACATTATTATAAATCAGGTACTTGCTCTCCTTTATAATTTTAAAGATACGCTTATTATATCAAAATGAGTACTTAAAGTGACAGTAATATTTGAGTTTAGGCGATTGAAGGCTACCTGGTGTCAGACAATCTCTAATCATTTGCGTAATTTAACAGATAACACAAGGCAGCAAAATCGTAAGCGAAATGACAAAGCATGGGGGCAAGCAGAGTCCCTGTGAAAGAATACAGTGCGCCAAGGTAGAGACCCATAAGTGTTGCAAATACAAAATATACCGGATTAATAAAGTGAAAAAGCCCAAAGATCAGACTTGAGGTTATAAGTCCCATTTTTAACTGAAGAGCACCGCGAAAAAACGCCTCCTCACATATTCCGGCTATTATTGATATAAAAAAGATGTCCACCACCCTCGCTTCTGAAAACAGTCCTTTTATCTCTTTAAGCATAAACCTTCTGGATTTCCTGAGAAAACCAATATTGTCTGCGCTCTTTGAAAGCGTAAAGACAAATAGAGCAAACGGGAAAGCTGCAAAGAGGATACCGTAAGCGGATTCTTTTAAAACACTCTTAGGTGCCGGTATGAGATTAAACTCATAGTACCATGACATAGCGGCAGCACACAACAGGGCGCCTAACTCAGTCAGAATTGCAAGTAAAAGTAGCCGCCCTCTTGATATCTTAGGCTCCATGTGTAAAACGCTAAAGCCTCATCGTGATGCCTTTAGAGTCAAGAAACACTTTGGCTTCTTTAATGGAATATTCCCTGAAATGGAAAATCGAGGCTGCCAACACAGCATCAGCTTTACCAAACGCCAGCGCTTCATACAGATGCTCCAGTGTGCCGGCCCCGCCTGAGGCTATAACCGGAATCCCCACCCCTTCGGAAATCGCCCTGTTTAACTCTATATCATAGCCGCTCTTTGTGCCGTCTTTGTCCATGCTTGTGAGCAGTATCTCGCCTGCCCCCAGCTCCTCCATGTACTTTGCCCACTTGAGGGCATCTATGCCGCGGGGTTTTCTGCCCCCGTGAGTGTAAACCTCGAAACGGTTTTCTCCGTTAGCATGTAAACTTAGTTTATGCAGGCCGGCATCCGATGTAAGCCAATCGGGCGGCTCCCCTGCGGCTCCTGTAGAACGCTTAGCATCTATTGCCACCACTATACACTGGCTGCCAAAGCGCTCCGAGGCCTCTTTGATAAATCCCGGATTTTTAACCGCCGATGTGTTTATTGATACCTTATCACACCCCGCGTTAAGCAAATCACTGATGTCTGACAGAGTGTTGATTCCCCCTCCGACTGTTACCGGAATAAACACCTCTGCCGCAGTTCTTTCCACAACATCAAGCATAATCTTTCGTTTTTCGTGGGAGGCCGTTATATCAAGAAATGTCAACTCATCAGCTCCCTCAGCGTCATAAAAAATAGCGTTTTCCACGGGGTCTCCGGCATCTCTCAGATTTACAAAGTTAACTCCCTTTACAACACGCCCATCCCGCACATCAAGGCACGGTATTATTCGTTTAGCAAGCATCCCGGCACTCCAAAACACAGTTGATGAAAGCAAACAACTGCCAGATAGATTTATTTAATGTTTTTAACAAACTCTATCGCCTCCTTAAGATTAATAACGCCGCTATAAATCGCCTTACCAGTGATAGCGCCGAAAATAAGCCCAGTTTTAGCGAGATCCTCAATATCTTTTAACATTGAAATACCCCCTGAGGCAACAACCGGTATTTTGACCTTTTGGGCAAGAGCTTTTGTGGCGGCAACATTTGGCCCGATAAGCATTCCGTCTCTTACAATATCCGTATAGATAATTGCCGAGGCACCGACCTTTTCGGCATTTAATGAAAGTGCTCCTGCATCAACCTCTGTGACCTCCTCCCAACCCTTTATCGCAACTTTTCCATCTTTGGCATCAATGCCTACAATTATCTTACCGGGAAACTTTTCACAAGCCTGTTCAAGAAGTATAGGGTTGATGACAGCCACCGTGCCTAAAATTATACTGTCAACCCCAAGTGCCAGGAGCATCGCAATTCGTTCAATACTTCTTATGCCGCCTCCGACCTCAATCGGCACATCCACTGCCGCCCGAATTTCCTTTATACTCTCTATGTTTTTCTGCTCACCGGTAAATGCCCCGTCAAGGTCAACGACGTGGATTAACTCTGCCCCGTCACGCACCCACCGCTGTGCTGTGCTTACCGGATCGTCTGAGTACTGAGTAACCTCATCTTTTTTACCCTGAAGCAACCTTACACAAAATCCATTTTTTAAATCAATTGCCGGTATTATGAGCATAATTAACCTCCCTTACCGCCTCCTCTATCAGAGCAAGACTCTCTCTTACATCATCTTTGTTTATAATTTCCAAAATGATTTTAACGTTAGAGTTCCTTTTCAGAAATTTCTTTAGCGCTTTTAGTTCTTTGCAGTTTGTGGTGAGTCCCCAGTGGTCTGTGACACCGTTATAGTGAGGGCCGTTGGCTCTGTGCACATGAATAAACTCAACCATATTGCAGAGGTTGGAATCAAGTTCTGAAACAAATGTCTCTGAGTCAATCCCTGCGGCCTGAACATGTCCAATGTCCAGTGTTATTGAGGATGCATACCTTTGCCAAAACCGTTTAACATCCAATGTGTTTGAGGCGTTTTCAATAGAGACAGGACAGTATTGGGTAATTTTCCTTATAGCCTCCTTATACGCCTCCTCATACTGTCCATCCAAAGGGGTGCCCCACGGCGTGGTCTCATCATGAACTATCATAGGTTGAGTCGAGTGCCCGGCCAAAAAAAGCAGCGCATCCATATTCTGCCTTCTGACCTCCTCTCTGGTTTCAGAAAGAAAATACCCTACAGGATGAAACACCGCAGGAATTCCCAGAGATTTTAAGTATGTTGACGTATTTACCGCTCCGCTTATATTGCCATCCCATTCCTTAAAAACAGATATCTGTACAATACCGGGTGAAGAGACCTTAACAGTCTCGCCGGCCAAAATCCCATAACCTACAAGCATTTAACTATTTTAGCAAAATTCCATTATAAAAAGTTGGGGTTATAATTTTTTTTAATATGTATAAATCTTTTAATATGAATATTTGTTTTGCGGGCGGAGCTCGCCTCCCCAAATGGGGATTCCACTGCTAAATGCTCTCGGCGGTACGCCAGTTAAAAAATTCTTTTGTTTTACAAGCACATAACGTTTTATTAAAGGAGGAGATTGCTACGCTGCGCTTGCAATGACGACTTGTGGTTATCGCTGCTAAAAAACCTGAGGTCAAGGAGGCTGGCCTCCTTGCAGGTGGGATTTAAAGGGAGGGCGCTGCCCTCCCTTTACTATATCTTAATGCTTAAACAATCTCTGTCCGGTAAACACCATTGCAACCTTTGGGTTGGCCTCGTTACAGGCCTCAATGCTCTCAAAGTCACGCTCTGAGCCCCCGGCATGCACTATCGCCGAAACACCCTCCTTAATTCCAGCGTCAACTCCGTCTCTGAAAGGGAAAAACGCATCTGAAATCATAACTGAGCCAATCAGACCGCCTTTATTGCGCCGTGTCTCATCGTCTATCTCCCTGAGCAAGCCCGCATCTTTCTTACCCTGTTCGGCTTCAAGCTCAAAGGTCTTATACGGTATGCCGTATTTTTTAAAACACAGGGCATCAGAGTACTTTACGTATGCCTTAAAGGCGGCAATTTCTGCCACTCCAACCCTGTCCTGCTCTCCTGTGCCAATGCCAACTGTCACTCCGTCTTTAACGTATATTACCGAGTTTGAGGTGACTCCTGTTTCAACATGCCAGCCAAAGAGCATATCCTCATACTCCCTGTCTGTAGGCAGACGATCTATCGAATACTCTTTCCCTTTAAATGTCGTACGTGCCGGAATAAAATCTTCTTTTGTCCGGATTTTATTTTTTTGCGACTGTTGAAGCACAATCCCGCCATCTATTAGTGATTTAAACTCAAGATGTCTGAAATCCCTGTATTTTGCAAGCTCCTCGATTTTTTTAAGGCGGACAATTCTTAAGTTTTTTCGCTTAGAGAGAATTTCCACAGTACGTTCTTCAAATTCGGGAGCGGCTACCAGTTCCAGATAATTGGCGCTGACAAGCTCTGCTGTTTGTACATCCATAGGACGATTCAACGCAAGACAGCCGCCAAAAGCCGCTATCCGGTCAGCCATGTTTGCCCTTTCATACGCCTCTGCTATGGTGCCCCCATTTGCTACCCCGCACGGATTGTTGTGTTTCATTATGGCAGCCACAGGTTTTTCCATCAGGTGTTTTAAAATGTTAAGGGCATTGTCCAAATCTGTTAGATTGGTTTTACCGGGGTGTTTTCCCACCTGAAGCATGTCAGCCTCTGTTATGGCACTGACAAGAGCCTCTCCAGGGTGTATAAACTCCACGCCGGATATGTTTAGATTCCCTTCTTTAAGTTCATAAATAGCCGCCTGTTGATCTGGGTTTTCTCCATAACGCAGACTCTTTATGCAAGGGACTCCGGTTTTTTCATCAGGAAATGTCCAAGTCCGTTTTTTGTAAACAAGCCGCTGCTTGCCAAAACTTATTACCATCTCAAGTGGGAATGTATCCCCTGTGATAGTCTTATACATATCCTTAAGCTCTGCCATATGTCTGTCCCCCCTGCCTGTCCCGGCACTTAAGCAGCATAGCGCCTGTTTGAAGTGCAAGTGCACGCGCTATAACATCACATTTTGCCTGAAACAGGAAACAGTTATTTTTATCGGTATCTACCAGGGTTTCAAAGTTTCCCTGTCCTTTGCTTATAATCAAATCGTGGCGGTTAAATTCCTCTTTAAATGTATTGCTGCAAAACTCAAGCACCGTGCCTACGGCATCTGAGCCGTTATCTATTACCCTGCAGAGGTCGGCAAGCCCTACCTCTATTGCATCAGTCATAGTAACATCATTTATGACCGGAGCGCCTTTAACAACGGCGGTCACTGTTTTTCCCATGCAGGTAAGCACCTCAATAAGCAGTAAATCAAAAACTATCTCTCCGGCATTATCAAGAAGGTAGAGGATTTCTTCATGTTTTTGTACTTCTTTTGAAAAACACTGAAAATCATCCACCTCGATGTGCTCTTTCAAAGCCCTTTCAACTGTCCCCTCAATGTCAACACTCAGATCATATATGCCAAAATCAATAATGTTACCGGCAATTGCCAGCCGTGAGGCAATCCAGAGCGGATTTGAACTTTTGAGCACTCTGTCACTAATATGGTAAATAAACCATGAGCCGGTGATATTATCT
>JADFYB010000205.1 GCA_015233245.1 Nitrospirota bacterium
TAGTACTGCGATGGTCTTTAGTTACAGCCAGTTTCTTGCCTTGTATGCGATAAAATCCGGTTAGTGGAGGAGTTGGCTTATAAGATTCATACACAGGCTGAGAGTGAGCTAAATGACGAAGACTCTGACAAGAAGCAAATGCACATACAAATTGACAAAGCAACGCTGACGCGCTACTTTGAAGACATTTTAAAAGACGGCAGATTTGACACCATAAGAAAAGAAGAGGTACAAGACCTCATTGACTATTTCTTATCAAGAACTGGGCTACTAATAGAGCCGAGAGCTGGTTACTATCAATTTAGCCACCTTACTTTTCAGGAATATCTGACTGCCGCAAGAATTTACAGAAGGCAGCAAAGATTTAATCTTAAAGGATACCTTAATAAAGAAATCTTTAGCCGCTTGGGCAAAACCGGCTGGTTTGAGGTAGCTCTCCTGTTTTTTGGAATAGACACAATACGCGCAGGTGATGAGCAGTCTTTAATTCTTCAAAACGTAATAGAAAAAGACAATATAGCTCACCACAGGTTTTTAACAGAACTCTTTGTGTCTATGGAGCATAAGCTTTCGCAAGATGAGGTAAGCCGGTGGCTGAAAACTCTCGTCTATCTTTGGGTTACAATAGGAAAAGCAGATTATTATGATTATCGTGATTTTGAAAGGAAAATTATTAAAAAAAATGATATGTATGGTGATATTTTAAAATATATTAAAATCCTTGCCGATAGAATTTTAAGAAATGAAACGCTCTATGATAAAGATAATCTTTTAACCAGTGACGACACCAATGATGAAACCCTTGCATGTTGTAATTTTAAAGATTCATCTTTAGATAAAATAAAATGTTTGGAAAATATACTGCTTATGGGTAATCATTTTAAAGAATTTAGAGAAGGGTTTTTTAATGATGAAAATATTATGCTAATTCCCGCAAATAAAGAGAACATTTTGCTTGCCGCCATTCTTGACAAATATTTACCTTATAATAAAACAACAGCCGATAAACTTTCAGCAAAACTTTATGCAAATATTTCTCTTAAAGAACTTTATTTAAATTTCGGTTACTCAATATTTTTTGCCTACAAATTTATGACTGATGATGTTATTAAGACTTTTTATAAAATTTTCCTTGTTTCTAACTCTTGCTTATCACACACAATCAATCCGGATGTGGAGAGGATAGAATTTACATTTAATTATAGTTTAAGCAACATATTCAGCAACATGCTAGTAGATAAGTGGGGGATAAAGCATACGGTTTTGAATATGGAGTTGGATGGAGCTTTTGGTATGTCTTTTGATATGAACAAAGCTAGGGATATGGCTAGGGATATGAATAAAGCTATGGATATGGCTATGGATATGTATATGGGTGATGATAGAGATAAGGCTAGGGCTTTAGATATGGCTTTATACATAGCTAGGGATATGGCTTTATACATGGCTAGGGATATTGTTGAGAATATGACCAAGGTTATGGATATACTTCAGGTCAAGAAACTGAAAACTGCCGATACAAAAAAACTTTGGGTCAGTACTATATTTTTTATATTTTATGCAGTTTCAAAAAACTTAGCAGACGATATGGGGATAGATATTAATATTTCTAAAAAAGAATTTGTTGACCTCTATGAGCAAATAAAAACAGATGCCGGTGCGATTGAATATTTTGAACAGCAATGCGGACAGATAGAAGACTCAACAAAAGAGGAAATAAAATGGCTAAATATTTCGTACTCGCCGAAAGCTTTTATGGAATTTGTAACAGAAAATACCGCTCACAGAGAAGAATTTGATGTAAAAAAAGCGCTTGAGGATTATCATCAGGTTATAAAGGATTTTATTAAGGCACATGAGCGGGAAACAGACGGTAATACAGCGTAGCGTTCAAAGTAACAACATCTATAAATCTTTTAATCTGAACGTCTTTTGTGCGGGCGGAGTTCGCATTGAAACTTTTTAATTGGCGTTCCGCCAATTAAAAAAATTTCTACCAACAAAGACAACGAAAAAACATTAAACTAAACCACCTAATCGTTAACCCAAAAACCGGGGGGTCACGGGGGAATCATTTCCCCGTGTGGAAAAGGGTTTAAGGGAGAGGGCAAAGCCCTTTCCCTTAGAATATTACCTTTTAGACGCCTAATTGGTATAAATAGTGGTTTGCTTTTAAATCAATAGGTCACGTTTTTTTTAGTCAAATTTTGCTAATATATCATACTTGTGGAATTCAAAGTCAAACTCATAGAAAAATACATAGTTAAAGAGATTTTCAATAACTTTGTGTTAAGCCTTCTTGCGTTTAATCTTGTGTTAATGATGGAGAGGATACTGAAGTTCAGTATGCTGCTTTCCGGAGTGGGGGCAACTTTGATGGATTTTGCCGGCATTATAGTGTTGATTCAACCGCAGCTGTTTTTGCTGACCATTCCGATGTCTTTAATGGCAGCAGTGTTGTTTACCTACGGGCGGCTTAAGTCTGACAACGAGCTTACAATTTTGCGCACCTCCGGCATGTCCTTTGTGTCTATTTCAAGACCGGTGTTTGCATTTGGTATCCTGTGTTTTCTTTTAAGCCTCTTTAACAGCTTTTATTTGGGGCCTGAAACCGCGAAAGAGCTTCGCACAAAAATCACAGAACTCATTACCACAAAATCCCCAAGAGCTATCAGAGAAGGAAACTTCTATTCGCTCTTTAAGGACGTTGTTATACTGGTAAAAAAGAAACCCTCTGAAGACACACTTAATGAGATTTTTATCTACGACAAGAGAGACCCCGCCCGTCCCTGTACAATATTTGCTAAGGAGGGAAAGATATCGGTTTACGCAGGCACTAAAATAGGGTTTAATCTTAAAGAGGGAGAAGTGTATATTACTGATGAGACTGATATAACAAAAATAACCTTTGCTAACTACAATATGATACTGACCATGACCCCTCAGGTCAACTCCCAGATAAGCGAACTGACCCCGTTTGAGGTGCTAAAGAGAGCTAAGGAGACTGCGGGTGAGGAAAGAGTCCAGGTTTTTTTAGAGTTTCACAGAAGACTTGCCCTGCCACTGATTGTTCTTATTCTTAGCTCTCTTGCCCCTTCAATCGCTTTCCTTTCCAAAAAAACCGGCAGACTGGGAGAGTTAAGCCTTGCCATGGTAGTATTTCTACTGTATTACAGCAGCCTGATTTATTTTGAAAAACTTGCCCGCACCGGCAAACTCCCACACTATGTCAGCGGATGGCTCCCTCTTACAGCCCTCCTGATTTTCACTTCTATCTTCTTTATCAAGGCCCTCAGACGATGAAAATCCTCATCCGGCAATATGTTAAGGAGACCGTCTCGGTTATCTTTATAGTCTCGCTTGGGCTTTCTTTTCTGATTGCCATGTTTGAGGTTATTGATAAACTCGATAAGCTGGTCAAGTTTTCGCCCGGCTTCAACGATTTTGCCCTGTACTGGGTTTATGTGCTGCCGAGATACTTAAAATATCTGCTTCCTATGGCCGTGCTGATGGCTGTGCTTATCGTTTTTGGCCAGGCTTCAAAACTAGGGGAACTCGTTGCTGTTAAAGCCTCAGGAGGAAGGTTAAAGAGGCTGTTCCTGCCTGTTATTGTGTTGGCTCTACTTGTTTCTTTTGTTGATTTTGCCGTTGATGAACTTGTTGCAGCTAAATTTAATTTTTATGCCAACAACCTGCTTTTTAAAATTAAAAACAAAAAACAACGTTTGATTTATAAAACAGAGGATGTCTGGTTTATGGAAAAAAAGGATATGATAATTAATGCCGCCTTATATCAGCCGGAGGATAAATCTCTTAATGATGTCAGCGTGTTTGTAACTAATGGCGGTAAACTTGTTGAAATCATAAAATCCAAACGCTGCTACTTCAAAGACAACGTGTGGGTTATGAATGATGCGTTAAAATATGACCTTCGTGCAATGAGTGCTTCAAAAGTCAAAGATTTACATTTTGAAAATTTCAAAACCACTAATATATATGACGACAGCGTTATGATTTCTGATGAAATGCATTTTTTGGACCTATACAGATACAATCTCCGGCTGAAAGCCGCCGGTTATAACAACCAGCGTGTGCTGGTTGACTTAAATGCAAAGCTCTCGTATCCGTTTACGTGCATGGTTATGGTGCTTCTGGGTTTAGCCATCTCAGCACGGTTTAAGATGGGAGGGAACATAATTAATGTGGGGCTTTCTATCGCCATAAGCCTGATATACTGGATTTTCTTTGCCATGGCCATATCTTTGGGATATTCAGGGATTTTACCGGCTTTGCTCTCTGCATGGCTGATTCCAGTCTCCTTTGGTGCTGTTGCAGCCTATTTTTTTAACAAAATACCGGAATAATTTTACAATATTTGACAATTTAATCAAAATGTTATAACGTATTTATGTTGTGACAGAGCAGCATAGTAAGCAAGGAGGTGCCTGATGGCGCATGGGATAGGTGCTTTACCTGAAGTACTTAAGGTGGGTACAAATGAGATGGAGCTGGTTGTATTTAAAATGTTTACAAACCGTGAAAGCGGACAGATGGAAACCAGGATATATGGAGTTAATGTAGCAAAGGTGCGTGAGATAATCCCTATGCCTCAGGTAACAACGGTGCCGGATACCCCTAATTACGCTGATTCTATGGCAGAGGTCAGAGGAGAGGTTATTCCTATTGTGGATCTGGGACGATGGATGAAGCTTGTTATGCCGAACATCGAGATACGGCCAAAGGTAAATTGAGTAAGGGAAATATAAGGGAAAGGGCTTTGCCCTCTC
>JADFYB010000035.1:0-1797 GCA_015233245.1 Nitrospirota bacterium
TGCTCAAAAAACTGTTCAAAGGTATAAAAGGTACAGCCTTTTTCCATCAAATGTTTGAGTACGTTTTCAAACATTTCTTTCTCTAAAATCCCCTCGTAGTAACAATGTATTACCCACTGGTTGTAATCGGAGGTAAGGCACTTTTCAAAGATCTTAGGAGTATCCTGTTTTCTGATTCCGGTTTGTATCAGTTCGTGAAGCGCCGGCATGGATATAGGAAACTCCACAGTTTTATAAACTCTGTCTCCGTATTTAGGGGAAAATGGACTGTTTCCACGTGTATTAGATGTATAGCGGGAGCCGTTTTTATCAAGCAGGTGGTAAAGATACTCTGAGGTTCTCCAGTTAGGGGAGCCCCAGAGACGGCAATCCTTTTTAAAAACTTTTCTGTATTCATCTCCTGCCCTTTTTAGCTCCTCTTCAATGTACGTATCTGGCAGATTCGGCCACTGATTAGCCCACTGTGCGTGATTATAGCTGTGAAGTCCAAGCTCGTGTCCTGCACTTATGATTTTTTTTAGTATTTCGGGGTGGCCGCTGCCGACATATTTAAGCGGCAGGAGTTTTCCCCTAAGGAAAAACAATGGGCCAAATCCAGCAAGCATTTTAAGCGGATTCATGGTCATTATTCTTTTTATATACCCTTTTTGGGAAAACTTTTTTGTATGAGATGAAACTGTGTCGGGGCCCATTACAGGGAAAAAGGTTGCCTTAATACCGTATCGCTCGAGCACATCCATGATATAGGGCACTCCCTTTTTCAGGCCGAAAGAAAAGTCAATATCAACACGCAAAAGTACCGGTATCATGGCAGCGTATTATCTGTTTCTGGATTATACAAAGGTATAATTATGTATTTACAGTTGTTCGGGAAGAATTGTGTCTTTATTTGAAACCCCCATATTTTTGAACTCGGACTTAAGCGTTGCTATCATAAAGTGCAGGTAATCTGTCAGGGTGTATCTCATAGGAATAATGTACTTCTTAAATAGATAGTACTTTGTACAATAATGTATGAAAAGAAATATAAAATTATTCGGCATATATATTAAGTATTTTACAAAAAGCTTTTTTAAAAACGGGAGTTTTATCACCAGTGGACCCAAAAAAACAATGTTTTTTTGAATCTTTTTTTCCTTGTCTGTAAATGAACTCAGCATAGAATAGCTTCCTACAGACCTACTGATATCTTCAAAGTTATAATCTTTATCTAAAAGATTGTGTTCGATGCAGTAGTCATGGATTTCTGTGCCTGGGTATGGAAGCAGTATGCTGAATAACCCACATGTAGGTTTACACCGGATGTTCAAATCTAAAGAGTCAAGTTCGTCTTTCAATGTTGCAGTTGGTAATGCCAACATGGAGTTGGAGTAGGTGTGAATGCCTGAGCCGTTGAACAAATCGAAGGATTTTATGATAGTTTCATTGGATAGGTTACGATTTAAAATGAGCCTTCTCAGGTCGGCATTGGCTGCCTCTATACACATACAAACAGAATTGCAGCCAGCGTTTTTTAAAAGAGTTACCATGTCTTTTGTTACAGAGTTGGACCGTACCAGACAATAAAAAGGAATGCCTATTTTACGTTTATATTCTTTTGAAAATTTCTCTAGCCAGTCGTCTGCTGCGTGCGTAAATACATCGTCACTGAAGCGTATATATTGTGTATCATATTTTTTTGTGACAATTTCCAGCTCCTCTATTAAGTTCTCTACCGAGCGTTTTCTGACAACCCGGCCAAGACCTTTGTTAAGTTTATTATAGGCATGGTTAAAACAATATGTGCACCCGTAAGGA
>JADFYB010000035.1:1819-23581 GCA_015233245.1 Nitrospirota bacterium
CCCTTGATGAGTAAAAAGAACGCATCTTAAATCTTCTGTTAACAGGCGAGGCTTCGTAATAAAGCTCACGGTCAATAAAAGGAAGTTCGTCCAGATTTTCAATTAAAGGACCTCGGGGAGTTTTCTGCGTCTTTGTATGAATATTTGGTATCCCGTCGAAACTTGTTCCAGCTCCGATACGCTTTAATATTTCAGTAAATGCCCTGTCCCCCTCTCCTGTACATATCGCCTCCACGCCGAAGTCTTCAAGAGCTGATGGCGCAAATGTTGGATGAGGTCCACCAACAATTATCGGTATTTTATCGGCATATCTCTTAATCTCTCCAATCAGGGTTTTTATAGATGTGTATTCACCTGATAACATGGAAATTGCTATCGCTGCAGGCTTGTGCTTATTGATTAGCTTTTTATAATCTTGCTTAGAACTACAAAGACATGTATTAAAGCCCTGCATTTTAGCTATGGCGGAAAGCTGCATCACCCCCATAGGTTCACCCTCTATACTGAAACTATCCTTTATAAAGTATATGTTCCACTTACCAACCCTCCAGAGTCATTGCACATTTAGCAACGTAAGCGACCAATATCATGTATTGTAACAGAGAAGGGGTGCTTGTCAAGCCAAAGAGCGCACTAGTCTTACACTGTCTAATCATATCAAGGATGCTTCAGCGTCTTAAAATCTGGAACTGGAGCGTCTCTGCATTTGCATTATTCATTTTCAATATCCCGCTGCTCTTCGGCTGGGAGTTTCACTGTTTTTTTTTCTATAAGTTCGAGAACGGATTTTTCATAAGAATCAGGCATAGTATCTTTGGGCAATTTTCGTTCGACATCATGTGGGAGTATTTGGCGGGATCTTATTTTCCGGCCTGAAAAAGACTTTTTTAGATCAAGATGATACCGGATAAAATCCCGTATAATTTTTCGGGTGGTGCTTGGCATTATATCCATTAGCGCTAAACCGGCCCTGAAGCACCACGTCAAAATTGGATTGAGCAGCTTTGGAGCATTTGGGAAAACATATGAAGCCATTGTTGTAGCAACTGCATGATTTCTTAACGCAAAGAGTTTTTTATCCGTAAATTCAGTCAAATTATAAAAAAGCCCCCGCGTATCGTCAATTCTGGAGAGCCTCTCGAAGTAGTTCTCCCAGTCTGTAATATTTTTGGAAAAGCGAAGAAACATTTTAGAATATGGGAAAAGTGTTACAAAAGATGGTGCATATAGAAGCCTGTTTTCCTTGCAAAAAGCAATGGTCTCTTCGATCGTTTCCTTTGTCTCACCAGGATAGCCAATCATAAAATTTAGTATAAAACTAAGCCCAACCTTTCTTGCAGATTGAATCCCTGCAACAACTGCCTCTTTTTTAGCTTTCTTGTCCATCATGTCCATCATCTTCTGAGAACCTGTTTCAACACCAAACAAGATATAATGACAGCCTGACCGCTTCATTGCCGCCAATTTATCATCGGTAGCCCAATCAGCCCGGCCGGAGGTTGACCATGTAATGCCGAGCGACTCAAAAGCGTCACACACCTCCTGCAGTCTTTTCCGGTGCGTTATGAACTCCTCGTCGGTAAAATGAAAATCATTAATTCCGTAAGTGGACTGAATATGTTGTATTTCAGTAATAAGGCTGGGGATGGAACGAAAACGCTGCGCTTTCGAAGGTCCAGCCTTATCGCCGTGTATTTCTCTGGATAAAGCACTGTTATTGAGTATAGAATTAATGCAGAAATCACAACGGAAAGGACACCCGCGCGAGGTCATAAGATGTATAGAACGCCCGTTAGGGATACCGTTATAAGAACGCAGACTGATATAATCTATGTCAAACAAATGGTATGCTGGCCATGGAATCTCATCTAAGTTTTGTGGAATCGGACCTCTGGGTTGATGGATTAACGAATTGTTCACCCTGTAGCTAAAACCTGCTATGTCGTAATAGGGTTTTCCATCAGCGATTGCTTGTAGCAGAGGTGGGAAAGTCAATTCAGCTTCACCGACAGAAACGGCGTCCACTCTGGTATAATTGATGATTATCTCCGGCATAGAGGCAACTCCCACACCTCCGACGATTACCTTACAATTCGGTTGAATTTTCTGGATGATTTGCGTGACAACTTTCATTTCACTCACTTGTAAGGAAAACCCGCCCATTATGCATACTTGATATTCATTATTACGTAATTTGTTTTCCAAAACAGAGTATGGTATTTTTAAATTATGCATGTCCAGCACTTCAACCTCATGCCCATGTTGTTCAGCAACAGCACACATAATGGAAAGCCCTAATGGAATATATACGATAGTTTGATTTGCTCTGTAAATAGGATGTACAGCTAAAATTCTCATACCGTGTTTTTAACTTCCATAGTTAAATGCTCTATCGGAGTCCGTGAATAGAACAATATTAATGAGCCTATCATAGGTTGTTTTACAACAAATATTTGGAGTCTGTCAATGCTTTTTTTGACTAAACTCCTATAGGCAAGGTGCCGTCAGATATTGAGAAAAAGGAGTTTTTCTTGCTATGATATCAAACTGAAGGAGGTGGTTTGTACATTTATAATAAGTTGCACGCATCTTCCGGAAGTGCTGCCTTTACATTGTTGTACCTGCTTTTTATATATTTTTTTAAGACCATTGATGTATGGAACAATTATTACAACACTGAAAGTTACATATATATAATATATAATCTGCTTAGAATATTTTTTTTGTTTTATATCGTTATATTTTTTTTCTATACGGGTAAGTATTTCTGTACAATGGTCGCTAAGAAAACTGAAAAACCAGCTTTGAATATTTTGGATAGTTTTATTATCAACTCTTTTACTGGCGCTGCCCTCATTAATATCATAATGTTTGTTGCAGGGGCCGTCAAGCTTCTTTATCCTTTAACATGTGTACTGATTAGTGCTCCGGTTATTTTTTTCTCATATAACAGCCTGAAAGATGCAGTAAGAGAATATAAAGTGTATCTGCCTTGTTATCTTCAAAAAAGAAATTATAATACATTGGAATATCTTATCGTTTGTATTTTTATGTTTTTTATTGTCTTGTTGTTTTTCACCAGAGGCATTTTGCCTGATATATCAACGCCGGAGGTCTATCAAACTACACTATACTGTGCAGATGTGTTAAATAGCCATGGCATTTTCAGCAATATTTCTGCTAGCAGTTTTACGTTTAGAGGGGCGGGATTAAATAACCTGTATATGTTGCTTACTGATGTACAATCACTGCAAATAGGTTCCTTTTACCTTGTTGTCCTGTCGTCGTTCATTGTTGTTGGTTTCTTAAAGAGACTGACAGACAATCATTCAATAATTCCACTGCTTGGAGGGATTATTTTTGTTTCATCCGATACACTGCTTTTTTTTCTCAGATTTGCACATATACATATGATGATTAGCGCATTTACAATATTTTACTTCTACGTTGCAGTGTTGCTGTATTCCGGACGAAATATGTCTTCTAAGCAAAGCCTGTATTTACTCATAATAAATATGTTGGCAATAGCGGCCTGTTTGATAACAACAGTGTATGTTGGCCCATTGATATTTATGTTTATCACTGCTCAATTACCGTTATTTTTCTATAGAAACAAGATTACAGTATTATTCTCATATTATTTACTTGCAACTGTTATAGTTGCTGTTGTAATTATACTTTTGTTTAACTATTTTGTTTTAGGTATGTTTGATTATCTACCTGCATTTTTATTTAAATACAGAAATGATTATATACTGAAGCACTGGGGAGCAAGTCCCCTGTATTACGGCAATATTTCGTTTGCAGCCTCCGAGTTAGTACTAAGCGGTACTGGACATATACTAAACAACTTAAAAACAATGTTCAGTAAATACGGCAGCTATTTGAATTTCTTTACGTATCCGGCACAATTTGTTTTTCAATTCAGATATTATGCAATTTTTATAGCAATAACATACAGTTACAGTCTGTTGAATATTTTTCTTATCAAAAGTAAAATACAACTCATTGCCGTTGAGTTTATGTTATTCATTGCCGTACTGTTAGTGCATAATATTCTTACATCTGCCTATTGTTCACAAACCGAGTTATTCCCTTTAAGCCATATATTCATAAGGGCTGTTATTTATCTTTATGCTATATATATTTTAACGGATTATATCTCAGGACAACGAGCTGCAGCCCCTTATCTTAAAAATGCAATAACTGTGTTTGTATATTCATTGGTAATGGTTTTAACGTTTATTGCTGTCTATAATTATGACGCTGACGGCATATATTACGATGCAGTTGGTGCCTCCGGAGCATATATGAAGGCTGGTAAGACAATTACCGGCTCTGATAAACCCTTTAACGATAATCTGAAGACTATATCATATTTTTTAATTGGGAAAAATACCTTTGCCTATATTTATAATAAACATTGCAGCAATAGGATTGGACTGGACATACAAAAAGCTGTAGGAAAAAACAGTAAGGTTCTTGTGCTTGGTGCTGAGAGGGTTTTTACAATAATTCCACCAGGGAAGTTCCAGTCCTCTGCCGAGGACAGCGGAATTAGCAGGTATGGAGATTACGAAGCCATAATGTACGGCAGTGAAGAGGAGGCCATAGCCGTATATAAAAAATATGGATTTAATCATTTTCTGATAAATCTAAATTCAAACTTTTGCGTATCTCATTACACACCGTTGTTTACATTGGAAAGTATCATGAGAAAATTCAAGATATTAGCTGTGTATCCACAGAGATACTTTTTACTAACATGGAAAAACAGCAGCATATCTGATGATAGACAACAGCCTGGTTTAAACATATTTGTAGAGCAATATCCCAAAATGCAGCGTTATTACAACGATCTACTTCTGTCAACAAACGGATATGGTTTTTCTGAGATAAATGATTTTGTAAAGGCAATCGTAAATGACGGCGATTTCAGACGGTTGTGCTTGCAGCAACGGTTCCGTCAAATACCGCCTTGCAGTGAGTATAAGTAAAATTATTTGAAATTCCATATTCTTACACTGTCTGCACTCAGCCTCAGGGTATTCTTGACAAAAACTATGGGGTCATATAACATAATATAAGTTTCTGACAGTAAAATATATAGATATTATATAGGGATCAAAGCAAAATGAAGGCAACTGTTTCATCTTACAAGACAGCTCAGAACGAAGCACTAAAACACATCTCAAATATACTTATAGCTGCCTTTAAACCTGTGGTTTTTAATATGGGGAATTTCCCCATAAGTGTGGATGATCATATGGAACTGATAAGATATGTGGATGCAATGCATGTGAGAAAAAATGCACAATATTTTTATCCTCCATATCTGTATACAGAAAATGAAGCAGACATTATGGGCAGGCTTATACAAGATGTTTCACAATTGACAAAACAAGAGTTTAACATATCCAAAAAACCGCTGATGTCTTCTTTGTCAGCAATCAGCCTGTTTAGGGTTATATCGCTTTTGCAGGATTTTTACAAGAAAGATTTTTCCATATTTGAGATAGGTGCAGGATGCGGATACCTGGGCGCATTATTGTTAAAGTCAGGGTTTAATTATGCCTCCATGGACAACACGCAGGCATTTTACTTATGGCAAAGTCTCTTGTATGACTATATTGCCGGTGACCAGTGTGTCGATTTTGCTGCTACAGAATATGACGAAAAATGTTTTACCAGTAGATGCCTACATATTCCATGGTGGGTCTATTGTAATTTCCATAAAATGGATACAATAAAAAGAGACATTATTGTATGTGATCACGCTCTTAGCGAGATTTCCAAAAACGCTTTAAAGTTCATTCTCAACGTATCGAGGAAAATGCTCGATGGTGACGGCATGAAGTTATTTATTTTCGATTCTCCTGGGGCTACTGTAATCAGCAGTCTTTCCGATCTTTTCAACGAATTTTCAAAAGCCGGTTTTGTTCCGATTTTAGTGCCACAGTGCTTCTGTTTTACGCCGAAAGGTTCAGAACTCAGTAAATACGCTTGTGATAATGATTTGATCTTGAAAAATTCACTGCTGCAGAAGGTAAAAAGACGAATAGATAAAAGCAAAGATAATAGTATTTTTGAAATTTTCGATAAAGCCAAATCAATGGGCTCCTTAAATGCCTATGATTTTATGAAATTTACGAAAGAAGAATTACCTCTTGACTATGAGCCACTGTCATTCATTGGATATAAAATTCCGTGATGAATAATTTTAACCCGGAGTTTTTATAATTCAATCATACAGATTGCGTGTTTTATTAAGCTTTTTCTGTGCGATACGGCAAAGATTAGAACGTCTGGAAAATTGTAGCGAATTGCGGTTATAATTTTCTCCTCTGTTTTTTCGTCTATATTGGCGGTCGCCTCATCGAGCAGTAAAATTTTAGGATTTCTCAAAAGTGCACGCGCTATGGAAAGACGCTGTTTTTGGCCTGCCGATATTCCCTCACCGCCTTCATAAAGCATATGGTCTAACTGCTCCGGTAAATGCCTTACAAAATCGCACTCTGCTATATCCATAGCTCTCCAGATTTCCTCCTCACGCAGGGTCATATGGTCAGTGCCAAAGAGAATATTTTCTCTTATCGTTGCATCGAAAAGAAACGGATCAGGCCCTGAGTATGCAAGATACTTACGGAATTTTTTGAAGTCCACATGTTTTATGTCGATTCCGTTTAAGTAAATGGCACCTTCCATGGCCGGTATCAAACCTATTAAAGTCATAAGCAATGTGGTTTTCCCCTTGCCCGAATGCCCTGTTATGTACACAAAACCGCCACGCCCTGAGTTGATATTTATGTCCTTAACTAAAATACTGTCTCTACCTATTGCCAGGTGCTCCACTTTTAATGTCTCCACAGTGCTGACCTCTATGACATCCTCCATCGTTTCATGCGTCTTGTTCACGAGCTGTATTTCCCTGAGAGTTTTCATCAGTTCGGAAAAAAACCTTTTATCGAATTGCATGTTTCCCAGAGCCATTATGAGTTTTCCTGTATTTGCGTTTATTTGTATTAGCAAGTAAATGAACGGTAAAAATATGGAGTTGTCCATAAAATGAAATTTCCGGTTTACTGTAATTATAGATAACACAACAGAGATTACAACTACGCCTGGCAGGTTTGAATTTAACAAAAAGCCAAAATAATATTTAAAACCATAGAGAAACATTGCATAGTTTGCTTCATAGAGTATTTTTTGCTGTTGATACTGCTGGCCTATTATTTTAAGAAAATACAAGTTTTTTAACCCTTTAGTTATCTTTATAGAAAACTCCCTGAATTTCAAAAATCTTTTTGATGAATAATTATTATGTGATTTCCTGGTTATTAACACTGGCAGGCCCAGCAAGACAAGGCTTATAACCGTCACAATGGAAAGCTGCGGGGAAAGGCTAAATAGGCTTATAAGAACAAAAGCACCGAAAAACAAGTACGTTATGATGTTCAACAGGTGATATATAAAATTGGTTGCTTTTCCTATAAGGTTTGTTTGTAAATTGGACAGTTCAGCAACAGATATGCCAGACTCTAAAGCTTCACCACTAAAAATACTATCTACGATTATCCGCCTGACTTTAAAACCGAATCCCTCACTGCTTATGCTGTTTATTAAAAGAGACAGAAAGGACAGTGCTACTCTTAGAATACCGACAATTAAAAAAGCCCATGTAGGAGTTAGGATGTTTTTGATAAAAAACCAATTCGGTAAATTTCCGTACGACATGATATGTAAGCTGCTAAGGAAGTATAAGATTGTAAAACCGAACAAGAGTTCGATGCCTCCGGCGATTATTCCAAGCGGTAATGATATCAAAAATAAAAATAACACTTTACCCATTCCCATGTTTATCATTTCTTTTAGATATAATATCAGCGTGCCGTTGTCTGGTGATAATTGTTCCCGGTAGGGTATGGATTTATCTTTATATCGAAAAAACTCTATTAGTTGATTGACAATATTCATCAGTCTTTTAATCAATTTTCACAGCGACAGGGTTTTCCGGTTTAGCAAAACAGACACTGGTTTTAAAAAACTCTCTACAACCCTACGGTCTGATCAACGTATGCTCATAAATCAAGTCGGGAATCATTTTAGTTGCATACACCCGTTGTTCCGGTGTCATTTCAGTTTCAAAGTTTCTAGCGATTCCTTTATTGAAATGCCTCTTATAAATGGGAGGCATTTTATCCGATTTTATATCATAAAACTCATATATATTCCTGAAGTATGAGTCCGAATCTGCTACAAATTCCTCATACGATGTGAGATGCACTAATTCTTTCATACTGTTACGGGCAGAAATCCAGTCGCTCACCCACTTTACAAATGACTCATAACGATGTTCCAAAATCCAATCAAGAACCCTGTGGTATCCCGACTTAATTATATCCTCGGAAATGGTTACTGGCTGCTGCCCTTCATAAGACATCAGCTCTGTAACAAAGAGCCTGGATTGAATGCCTGCAGAGTTATACTTATTTATGATTAATCGACTTAGTGAAAGGACGGCGTCACGGGGGTCTCTGATGTGGGCTATACATTTTACGTTATAGTACCGGATGGTTTGCAAATTTATATTGCTGGCCGGAAGATGTACATAAATTATAAACCCTCTTCTTGGCCGCTCAACATATGGCCGTACGCTTATTACATTCTGTGTGAAATTGTGCTGAGTGGCTTCAGTTAACTGAACTATTTTTAGAGTATCGGCAAGCGCATAGGCGATGCTTTGGCTTGCAGACCTGGGTAGAGCAAAGAATGATATAGCTGGCACCAAAGAAATGGACGCTGTCAAATTGCGATAGGCTGCTGCTGGAATCCTGGAGAGATCTTTAACGGATAAGTTTTTAATAGTGTAAAAGGACTTAAACAAAATATTATGAGGTTTGTATTTTTGGAAAAAAGACGTATTTTTTATCTTATCCCAGCGTGTTTGCAAATCAGCGCTCATAACTTCATCTCCCCCTTAAATTTATAGACACTTTCCGTATTTAAAACCTAACCATCCCTAGGCGCTAGAGTACAGTAGTCTGCCAGGTTTTGTCAATTTCACCAAATCCACGGAGACACTATAAACTGTTCAATATTACTTTTTGGTAACAGATACATCTTGAAACCTACCAACACCCTGCCTGTCGTGCAAATCTCTGTTCCAGTTATCGAGTCTGTCAAGGACATTATAAAATGTAGTATATGGAGATGGCATCCGGATTAGAAAACCATTTTTAATTTCTTCTTTCATGCTGAAAGTCTCAATCCAGTAGTCACATTGTCTGCAATAGGGGAGCTCATCCCAGCGTCCAGTATTGTGGAGCTTACGAATGTGGTTCATGTGGTCATTGTTCCAAACAGCCTTAACACCACCTTCCTTAAAAATATTGCCTACAATGATACTGGGCTGCTCTGCTGTAATTACACAGGGTGTTACGTCTCCGTTTGCGCGTATCACGATATCTCTGAAAGTCTGTTGACAGGGGATCCGTTTTGGCATATCCTCTCTTTGTATGCCTGGAATCATGGAAACATCCGGAGTTAAATCCTTTATAAACCCGTTAATCCGGATAAAATCAACCCGTTTTTTCCAAAATTCTAAAAAGTCAGGAATTTCATGATAATTATAGTCGGTCTCTACAAATGTTATTCCAACTCTGGGGAAAACACTGTTGCCTCTGACACTTAACAAAATATCGACATTGTCTATGAGTTTATCCAAAGAAGATATACCACGAGCTTTTTTTAAAGTTTCAGCAGTGATTGCGTCTATACTGATAGTGACTGAATCAAAGCAAGTATCAACAAGAAGTGTAGATACATCCTTGTTGAGTAAAATGCCGTTTGTGTTGAATGTACCGGCCAGTCCCAGTTTCTTAACCGTTTTTACGGCAAAGTCAAATGTTTGTGCAATTAACGGTTCATTTGCTACGTTTAAAGTTACTGAGGGTTTATATGGTGCCACTTCGTTAAAGATGTCCTCAACCTGCTTCTCTGACATATGGATGGGAGTTCTGTAGTACGGGGAGTAGTTCTCAGAGGCTCGTTTCTCTTTACTATGGTGGCGGCAGTGCGGACAACTCATATTGCAAGTGTTAGAAAGTTCGATGCGAACAATCTCTGGCATCTCCGCACTACACAAACGCATCTGCTGTGATTGCTCTCTTGCAACTGTTTTTAATATATCCCGGCCTTCTATTGTCATTGTTACTCTCCTTTTATGTTTTTCCTAAGTTAATACAATTAATTGCGATGCCACAGAAACGCTGCTTGGGCTATCATCATCAATATCGGATTTTGTAATGTACATCTGGTTTAGTTGTGGAGCATGGTTGTTCACCTTCGATAAATAGGAGACGTTTGTATTGCGGTGCAAGTGCTGTATGGGCATTAATCTTGAGATAAGAATAGCTCTGTCGTGCGGCTCCAGAGCTCCTCCAAATTTCATAAACATTTCGGCATACTCAGCCTGACAACATTTGAACTCTACATATGCACATTCCCGCTGCCTGCAAAACAATAAAGCTGAAGACAACACAGCGCTGGCCTCTGATATGCCTCTATCGTCTGTGGGGTAAAAAAAATCTACAACCTTGCCCACTGTCACACATGCTTTGCCAAACGATTTCTCAATGCGCAGCACACACATGGCTGGAGTGGTTTTTGATCTTGATTTAAAAAAATAATACTTAAATGAAGGATGTTCCATGTAGCGCCATTGTAAGTACTCAAACGACCGTACGGTTGCGTACTGCATTTCAGGATAGTGTGTCCAGTCCGGGCGGTAGTTGTCGTCGGACAGGTGTGATTCTAAGGAATCTTCACTTGTAGGTAAGTCTGCTTTGAGAGTGTAAGAGTTTAATTGTTCTGGGTCTGTGTCTTCATAAAGGAGCGGTTTGCAGTGTGTCTTATCCATTACGATTATATATCGGGGCAGGTTGGGAAAGTATTTCCATCCCATGGCCTGCAAAATTGGCGAGCCGAATTGGCTTGAATTGAGTGTTAAACACAACGCAAACATCTTTTGTATCCGTTTAAGCATTAAAATGCCTAAGCCTTTTGGGGCCTCTGGGCTTACCATCCAGTGAAGCAGCCATACACCCAGCGTTTGCTTTGTAAGTGAGCCCCAGTGAAGCTCTAATGGCAAATAACCCAGAGTGCCCATTAAATGTTTGCCCTCATAGGCACAGATAATGCTTGCGAAATCCTTATTTTTACGTACCTGAAACTGCCACTCAAAAAACGGCTTAAAACACAAGGCATGATCAGCTCTGTAGCGCTGAGTTATAAACGTTTTAATGATTTCCCAGTCTGATATTGGGAAAGATTCCTTAATTTGATAATCCATCACTCAGGTGGACACGATAAATGGCATGAAATTGTATATTCTATTAACTTCACACTCTGCATCTCAAGAGTCTCTTGTTCAGTAAACGATACACTAAAATGTTCCTCCAGCGCAGCAATGATTTTCATATGATTAAGTGAATCCCACTGCTCAAGTGTCTGTGTGGAGGAAAAATCATCCAACTCGTGCATGGGAACATCCAATACTACAGAAAGGATTTCTTTAATTATCTCTTTCATTGGCATACATCACGTTGTTGGTAGCATTCTTAAAACTATAATTATCTATATGCATCACATATCTTTTCTCAGCGTCACTGTACGAATCCAACAGCTGAAATGAACATTTGTCATAGAAGTGTTTTACCGATACGTTTTTTTGTGTTGGAATATAAACAGCCTCTATCTGGTCAATATTCTTGTCTTTTATACGCCAAATGAGATGATCAACAATGGAAAACTCGATATTTCGCCCGATAATGCGACAGCTCATAGTAAAGGAGTCGATTATAGCCGTAAATGACTGGAGATCGTACTGGAGTATTACCATTGCTGTTATGCCATTGTCGCCAAATTTATCTTTGACCCGATAAGCCAAAACATCGTATTTTGCATCTGTAATGAAGTTCTCTATCTGCCGCTCGGTATAACGCCTTGTGGTTAAGTTGAATTGATTTGTTTTTTGCGACAATTGAGATAGTCTTGTTACAATATTCAGATCATTATCATAACAAAATAGCTGTATATCCAACGATGCGAGGTAGTCGTCCAGCGAGTCAAATTCCCTCTTAGACGATTCCCTGCGAAACTGCTGCCGGTACATTGTCTGCTTTGACAAGTCTTCTGTTGTCTGTGCCGCCGTATAAAACATCCCGCTTATCTCCCTTAAAAGCGCCGGGTAATCATATAAATTGTCCGGCACCTTAAATGAATTCACCTCAGGCAGCAGCCCTCTGACATGTTCGACTTCAAAAGCGGAATCGTCTATAAACACCATACTGTCCAAGCCTATGCTGATTGTTTCTGCTATGAGTTTAATGTTTGTTACCTTATCGTCCCAGTTGATCATCTTTATTACAATATCGTTGTTGGATAAGATAATGCCGGGGTGCTGGGTCAGAATTTTATCTATGTCGTCAGAATTATTTTTTGAACATAACGCTATTAGGATACCACAGTGGGCAAGTTCCTTTATCATACTTCTGACTTCACTAAAAATCGCACCGTTTGCTGTGTCGGCGGATAAGTCAATTCCATCGATACCATTTTCATCCACGATACCGTCCCACAGGGTATTATCACAATCAAGGATAAGCATTTTTTTACTTTGGCCATTTGCAGCCCTTATAGCATTGATTATAGTGTCACAGTAGGTTTTATAAAAACAAAGTGTATATAAAGACTTATTTCTGTAATAATTCCTCCAATCCAAACATAAACCTATTCCATCTTTAAGAAATATTCCTGGCAAATCCACAAAGTAAACATTACGGTAATTACAGGAGTCCATATATTTGTTTAAGTCCGCAGCAAGTTTGTCCAATAATCCTAGTACAGGATTTGCCATCGACATTGCCACGTTTGTAAAACGGTTAAATATTATCAGTGGAGTATTTTTTAGTAAGTCCATAAGCAAATCAATCTGATGAACCATATCTGCCTTTACTGCCTCGTAATCGTTTATAAGAGCCGGCCGTAACCTATGTAACCCCTGCATAAAGTTAATCAGCTCCCAGAAAACAATTATTAGCGAGGACTTTTTCTGGAAACGGTCAGCATCTTGAACAATATTATCATATCCGCCTATCTCTACGATTGCATTAATTGCCGACAATCGGAGAGAATACTCAAGAATATCCTTTAAAAAATGGTTTGTAATATTCGTTAATACGCCCACCGTGTAATCTTCAGAGGCTAATTTATTTTTTAGTTCCCTGTTCTTTTTAATAATCTCTACGTAGCTCATTGTGCTCATATCATGACCTGCCCGCCGTTTACTCTTAGTGTCTCTCCAGTTAAATAATCCGACTCCGGAGATAACAGAAAACCGACGACACCAGCTATGTCTTTAGGCTGTGCTATCCGGCCTATCGGTGTTTGAAGCTCTGTGGTAAGGCGTACCTTTTCAGGGATATCAACAATCAACTCCGTGTCAGTCATGCCAGGTGAAATCAGATTTACCCTTATACCCTTAGGAGCCAGACTTAAAGCCAAACACTTTACGAAGCCGTTTAACGCAGACTTTGCAGTTATGTAATGTATCCAGTCGGCATTTGGTTTTTCCACAGCCATTGATGTTAGTGCAACTATCTTCCCATATTTAAACTTTTGCATAGATGGCACGGCATATTTTTGTATATTAAATAAGCCTTTGACATTGACCTCAAAGTGTTTGAGTATCAGGTCCCATTGTATATCTTTAAGTTTTACATTGGGAATTCTGGCGGAGGCACAATACACAATGGCGCTGACGTTAAGACCGTAGCGCTCAATTTTGTCGAACATTTTTGCGACATCAGCCTCATCCTCGACATCAGCCTGAACGAGCAAAGTTTTACTATTTAACGGTTCCATCCGTTTCATTAATTTTTCGGCTGCTGCCTGATTTTTATGATAATGTGCAATAATGTTCCAACCGTTTGTAAGTAACTTTTCACATACAGCAGCGCCGATACCCCCGCTTGCACCAACAACCAGTGCGGTCTTTTCCACATGTTCAGACACTGTTGCCTGATCGTATTTTTTAATAGTTTCTACAACCTTTACCTGCGCCGTACCGCTTATGATTTTTTCATTATGATGATTATAGACATCCGTTTGTAATTCTATGACCCTGGTTTTGTCTGTTTTCTTTATAACCTCGATAATGACCCTTATGCCGTCGCCAACACTCACTGGTTTGAGAAAATCTAAATTTTGCCTGAACAACAACGCTCCATCGCCAGGTAGTTTGGTTCCGACAACTGTTGAAATAAAAGAGGCAGAAAGCATACCATGAGCTACTTTTTTCTTTAACGGGGTGTTGCTGGCATAGTCGTTATCTATATGTAGTAGATTGTCATCACCTGTGAGAGAGACAAATCTCTGAACGTCCTCTTCTGAGATAACATGAGAAATCTCTGCTTTTTGCCCTATTTGTATTGCCTTGAAATCCATTAAGCCTGAAAATACATAGCACTGTGATAATATGATATCTTCCCAAACACTATATAATATAACAGTTTTTATTTTGGAAAATCTATCGGGACTATTTATGCAGATTTAGAGACAGAGAACCACTTTACTCTGCAAACAAATCATACCATACTGTTGGAATTTTCATATTGTAGTATTTTAAAAAGAGATGGTTTCCAAACGATTTTAAATAAGCCGTGTTGGTCTCGCTCACATGGTTGTTTTTCAGGCTATCCAGCATTTCTTTTATAGAGACAAGCAGTGTCTCAGGTGAGTTATGCAGCACCCTCCAGTTATCTTTTAAATTATAATCAAAAAGAAAATCATTGAACATTCTGCTGTAATGGACAAGGTTGCCGGTTTCGTCATACACTGGCTTTAATAAAATCCACGCATCTTTAAGCCCGCTTCCATAAGGATACATGTCTACAACAAGCATTGGAATCTCTCTGAGTACCGGCATCCAGCTGCCGCCCCCAAGATTCCCTATCCATATATCAGACTCCGAATGCGAAAAAAGAGAAAACAACTGCGGGCAGACATCTAAAAACTCCGCAGATATAATCTTTTTATTAAAACATGCTTCATACTCTTTACTAATACTCATGTCACCTGTAACTAAAACCACAAAATCCTCTTTAACCAGATATGTTATGGCTGGCACAAAGGATTCTAACTCAGCTCCAATACGTAACGTCGAAGTGTTATCGTTTGTAGCTTGTCCCTTGGCTCTCAAATAAATACAGCATAATTTAGGCCTTACCGATAAATTGCAGTACTTAAGTATATGTGAAAGAATGTTTTCTCTTACGTTTTTTGGCAACCTAGGATTTTGAAGCGGCACAGATTCCATAAGATTTAACAAATAGAAAGACTTAAAGCCGGTGCTTACAATGTTTTTTCTGTAAAAACTATCAGCCTCAGTGCCAAACGTCAATCTTTTTATACATTCTCTGGAAAAATCTATGTAATTCATCACCCTGGCAGAGCAATAAAAAGTTAATAAAGCTTTTATGATTTTTACTATTAACTTATAATTACCGTATCGTAATTCAATATAAGATTCATGGGAAAGAAATTTCACTCTTATATATGACTTAAAAAAAAATACATCCACATCGTTCCAAAACAATCCTACATATGGATTATGTACAGGCGTTTGGAAAACGATACAAGTGTTTTTCATATTTACATACATGCGCCTCAACATCTCGGGGTCAATTATTGAGTGTCCGAACCCGCCTTCGGACAATAATATATTATCCGATTTTTTCAGTGCATTTTTAATTTTAAAAAACCATACAAGGACAGACAACACCTTATAAATAAAAAATATTTGATTGACAAAAAAGAGAAGAGCCTTTTTCAATTTCATGGTTTAAAGAACGTGCACCTTAATAATGCTTTTACAACTGTCGCCACAGATAAATATAAGGTCGCAAGAGTCCCTCCGGATTTAGTTCCTTAAAGCTGGCCCAATCATAACCTGTCCTGTAATTTCATGCAGTCCTCAACAACGTCACACATACCGTTGTAATGGTACTTTCCAAGTCGGCCTATGGAGTAAACGTCTTGCGGCAGCGAGTTTAAATATCTTTGTGCTTTCTCTATTTCCGATTTTACCGGATAAGGGTAGAGTTTATTTTTCATAGATGGAAACTCAACTAAAATCAAAGTATCGGAGGATTTGTAGCCGGTTAGAAGTTTATACTCAACTACTCTTAAGAAAGGTTCATCCGATGCATAGTGGATAAAATAATATGGCTCCGGTGTAATTTTTTCAACAGGAAGGATGATTTTTAAAAACTCTTTGCCTACAAACTTTAGTGGTCCGTATCGGTATCCAAACAGTAAATCAACAGGGACAGTGGATACCATAATGTCTCCCTCTATCCATGTGTCGTTGACAAATACCCGTTTTCTTTCTATATCGATTTTTTCTACAAATGTTTTAGGAATAATATTACAACCCTCTGTGCATTTATCGAAATAGGAGTTGTATCCGTCAAGTTCGGTAGGATATGCAAGTACCATTGTTTCCGCAAAACATTCCTTTGAGCCTGTTTTCAGAGGCACGCCTTTGGGAGAAAACGCAAACTCGTCAAGGCTTCTATTGTCGTCTGTTATCCACATTTTCTTGTTATAATCCTTTACAAATTTGTTGTATAGTATCTCCCCTACAGAGTTTATCCAGTAGTCCTCAAGATTCTTTGCACTTGCAACATCTCCTCTGTTTTTTAACTCTTCGTTGATATTGTCTTTATCTGGCATGTCTTCTATCTCATCGACATGTATAGGAAAGGTGTAAAAACGGTTGTCTTGTCCGACAAATGTCATTGTATGGTGGTGAATTTGCCTGAGGGTAAGGAACCGGCTGAAATAATCCCACAGAAACATTTTTTCTTTGTTTATGATAAGATGGCGCGGGCCGTAAGTGTATGGATGTCCGTGGTAAAAAAACGTACGGCAACCGCCGCCTAGATATTCCGTGGCTTCTATTATCGTTACTTCAAATCCCTTTTGCTTCAAAAAATAGCTTATAGTACACCCTGCAAAGCCGCCGCCTAAAACCAGAGCTTTTTTCATTTTTCCGTTAATCCATCCTTTTTATAGCAAAATCTGCATTCATGGGGAATATTTCCCTCCTTATGAGCTGCCCTGAAGTTACGGTAGAGCTCTGAAAACCATATTTCGGAGAAGTGCTCCGCCTGCCCAAAATTGACAGCCTTGGTGTTTGTTATTGTGCAGCACGGACAGATATATTTATCACAAGAAATAAATGCCCTCTCAAATGGCCATGGACAAAGATTGTCTTTTGTATATTTTGTCGTAATATACCAAAAGGTTAAATCGATTTCCGCCCTGTCAGCAAGCTCCAAAAGCCTATCGACGTTATCCTGTGTTATCGTCTTTGAAATATCTTTAGGGCGATTTATCTCTTGTAGTGTTTTGTCCCCAACAAAACCAAGATTTATTGTCAGTGTTAATCTTTTAAAACCAAGCTCTTTGGCAAATGGCACAAAGTTATATAGCTCGTGAAAATTTTCCTTTTGAAGCACTGCCCACATCCTTGTTTTATCTATACCTACCTTATTACAGTAATTGTTAATAAGTTTTGCGTTTTTCACAACTCGTTCAAAATTAGAGTTTACCCTGATTTTTTCGTATGTTTCCTTTGTTGTGCCATCTATGGAAAGCAGCATTTCGCCAATTCCAGCATCCACAATCGCCTTATAGTATTCGTTCTGATCAATAATAACGGCATTTGTCGCAGTACGTGTCCAGATATACTTTTCAGAAGCGAATTGAACCATTTTTATAAAATCTTTATGTAAAAATGTCTCTCCGATGCCTTGTATTTTTATTTCATAAACACCGTATTGATCATCTATGAGGCGTTTAAAGTCCTCTAACATGAGATCATCCGCTGCTTGTTGGCTATCAAGCATTGGGATTAAACACATAGTGCACCGTAAGTTACATCTGTTTATGGGCTCTATGTCCATTTTTATCGGCATATAGTCAAGATTTATACTGCGGGGATTCAATAGATACTTCTTATAATTTTCCTCTCTTTGCGGATACTTTTTGAATCCGGCTTGTATCGTTTTATTATATGCCTCCGTGTCCACTTGCGGTAACGGCATTTTTATTTCACCCACAACGGATCTCCTCTATTTGCTTATGTTTTTCATAGTGTTACGGGGGAAGCTATAGGAATTATTAGCTATCAGCATTTCATGGTACACTAATTATTGTAGCATAAGGTAATTTCAAATTGTCAAGCATTGTCGGGATTAATGTTACAACAAGATGGTTGCAAACAGGCAGCTTTCTATAGTGCGCATTCAGTTATCTAAATCAACAAACCATCTATAAAGATTTGATGCCACAGAGAAAAACACAAAAGAGTAAAGAGTTTGTAGCTGTTATTTTGTTTTCTTTCAAGATGGTTTTCCATGAGTTTTTTGATAAATTTCAGGTCAAAATACTCGGCCATCGTATCCGATAACAAATAACCATCAAGATATTTTGTCATACTCTTATTAAATAAAAAGTTCAGGGGCGATACGAGCCCGTGTTTTTTTCTGTCTAACAAATACTGCGGAAGAATGCCTTTGTAGGCTTCTCTTAAACAGTATTTCGTTTTATGGCCTTTTAGTTTCAGACTGTAGGGGATGGCAAAGGCCAGCTCAACAAAGTTCTTAGTTAGAAACGGCGGCCTAGCCTCAAGAGAAAGTGCCATGCTAAGCTGGTCAACCTCCATGTTGGCATTGTCTATTAAGAACATGTGAAAGTCTGCATACAGTGCCTGCTCTTGAAAGGATAATCCTGCAACATCAAAAAGCTTTCCGTATGTATCATCATACGAGTCTGTGTTTAAACCTGAGTCGGCAACAAGGTCTTTTCTCAGAAGTAATTCCTTTTCCTCATCGGAAAATATCGTTCTCCAAAAATAGTGGCTTTTCTTCTTATGGTACAGCGAACCGGCGGCAAATTTCTGCGCAAGGTAATCAAATGAGTATTTTTCGTCGCTTACGGGAATATACCGGGTGGCTGCAGCAATCATCTTTCTTATCGTGTAAGGCAACATACCGAAGTATTTCCTGTAGTTGTCTGCTATGTATGTATTATAACCGGCAAAAAGCTCATCATTTCCAGAACCCATAAGGGTGACTTTATATCTTTGTGATGTTTCCTTAAAATAGAGATATTCGGGTATTATACATGGATTTGCATTAAGGGCATCCAAATAGTATATTATGTGTTGCAGGACCTCTGCTGCCTCTCCATAGGGCATGATAACAGACGTATGCTTAAATCCCATCTCTGTAGCAAACCGGTTAGCTATCTTGCTCTCATCATACGAAGTCTCTTTAAAGCCTACTGTTATTGTCTCTATATCGTCCCTGCCCAGACGTTTAAGCTCTGAGAGCATTATCGAGGAATCAAGCCCTGAGCTCAGTAAAAGGCTTACCGGAACGTCCGCAACCAGGGAGCTGTCCACAGCTTTTGCCGCCGCATCTCTGATAAGTTCATAAATTTGCTCTGGCTGCTTTGGCAAAGTAAGGTTCTTTGCATTTATTATGCTCCAGTAACTAACGGCTATCGCCTCCCGGCCTGGTTCAAACACCATGTACGTTCCGGCTGCCACTTGTTTAACATCTTTTAATATGGTGTTAGGCCCGGGCACATAAAACATGGAGAGATAATTGGAAAGTGACTGGTAATCTCTTTGTTTGCTGATAAGGCCGCTTGCTAAAATACCTTTTAGCTCTGAGGAAAAAACTATGAATTTACTGTTGCAGGATAAAAATAACGGCTTTACCCCACAACAATCCCTGGCCAGTACTAACTTTTTCTGTTTCTTACCCCACAAGGCTAATGCAAAGAATCCATCCAGTTTGCTAAAGACCTCTGTGCCCCAGTATTCATATCCGTTTAAAACAACCTCTGTGTCGGAATTTGATTTAAATCTGTAACCTTTGGCTTCAAGAATAGATCGCAACTGCTTAAAATTATATATCTCACCATTAAAAACTATCCACAGTTTACCGCTTTCACTACACATGGGTTGTCTGCCAGCATCAGATAAATCCAAAATTGAAAGCCTTCTGTGGCCAAGGCCTGCGTAATCGTCTGTGTATGTGCCCCGGCCATCAGGGCCCCGGTGTGAAAGGATATCCGTCATTTGATCCAGAGTCTCATTGCGGCAAGCCCTGTCAAAAGAAACCACTCCGCATATCCCGCACATGATTGTTATACCTCCAGCCGCCGGACATTGTGCAAGCTGCGGCTATTCTCGTTAAGAGTTTTCAGAAATCTCTTTTATCTGCTTAAAGCTGCGCTCTATACTCCAGTTGTAAAGTGTCCACATATGGCCATACAGGGAGATCTCTTCAACAGGTTGAAAGCTCTCTACCCTTCTAAACACTTCTATCACCGGATTTGTATTAAGCACTCTGCCATGGTAAACCTTGATACCCCTGTCCAGGAAATGCTTATCTATGGCATAGATCAACTTAAAAAACGTCATTCCTTTTTTAATAGCAGGATCTATTGCTATAAATAAACACTCTCCAGAGGGCACTCTATACGCCTTTTCCTGTCTGTGGAGGATTAGCTGCAGAAGCGTTTTCATTTTACTGAATGACTTGATTACTACAGGCAAAAGGGACTTTATTATCTTAAAAAAATCTGCCAAAAGAAGCCTTTTCAATAACCCCCTGCTGTCATAAACCGCTAAAGCAAACCCGACAACCCTGCCCTGCTCCTTTGCAACATAACCAAACCCTGCCTGAGAGCTCATCACTACATCATAAAATGCACTCAAAAATCTCCTGCCAGCGTTCGCCATAAAAGACCACGGAAGCAGGGTTTCATGTAATGTGGAAATTGCCCCATAATCATCTTTGGTTATAGGCTCTATGGTAATCATAGCCTCAAATATCCTCACTTCCTGTATAGAGCAATTTAATCTTTTTCCTGTCTGTTTTACCATTGGCATTTTTAGGAAACTCATTAAGCTGAAATAACTTTTTGGGTACCATATATGGCGGCAAACACTCCTTCAGATATGCTTTCAATCCCTTTTCGTCCAAAATCCCCGACTCAACCGCCGCAACAAGGGTTTCACTGTCAGTTCCGGTGACAAAACACACGGCGTCAGTCACTGCCGGATATCTCCTTATATGGGTTTCTATGTCCATTAGTTCGACCCTGTAGCCGCCTAATTTTAACTGCGAGTCCATGCGCCCTTTACAAAAATATACATCCTCGTAGCGCTGTACTATGTCGCCGGTTTTGTACCATCTTTTTCCATCTATTTCAGCAAAGCGTTCCGTTTCCCTGTTGCCGAGATAACCAGGTGTTACCTGTACACCGCTTATAAGCAGCTGATTATCAGCATCAAGTAAAATATCGTTGCCTTTAAGTGGTCTCCCAATCGGTACAAACCCCTTCATTTCATACTTTTGCAGATCGCTGATGCTGCATTTATGATAGAAATTTTCCACTCCGGTCTCCGTTAGACCATAAAAATTATATACGTGCTTTATCCCCAGATTGTTGTAACAGAACTTAAGCACGTCTAGTTTAAAAGGCTCCCCACACAAAAACATTATTTTTATGGGTGTATCTATTATATCGTCCTTGCGAATCATCTGAATTCTTGTAATAACCGATGGCACAGATGACCACACTGTTACCCTGTTTTCTATTATGTTGTTTAACGGAAAA
>JADFYB010000206.1 GCA_015233245.1 Nitrospirota bacterium
GAGCGATTAGTTGGCTGTGCGTATGTTCAAGAGTTGAGCCAGCAGATTCTCCCTCCCTCCTGCACTCTTTTGGGCACAATGGGGAGAGCGATTAGTTGGCTGTGCGTATGTTCAAGAGTTGAGCCAGCAGATTCTCCCTCGTTTTTATAAATTAAAATGTACTGAAACCTGTGGTCTTTCTTTAAGTCTGTTAGGCGGGAGTAAAAAGCCCACAAAACGTCCTCTGCAGACTTTGACGGCATCGTAGCCAAAGAGAGCTCATGGCTGGGGGTCTCTACGATTACCTCATGTGCTCCGATACCGTTCATCCGCCCAAAAATGTGCTCACCTGCCCTTTCCAGCTCTCCTTCTATCTGCAATGCCGGGAACTTGTTGGGTACTACTCGCAGTGTCCAATCAGAGGGGCCGGTCTTTTGTGAGCCTCTGAAGGCAAGAATCTCATTTGGGGTTGTGTATTCATGTCCCGGGCAGAAAGGACAAAATCCGGATAGTTTCTTCCGCCTCGATGAGGGGGATACGAAATCAGAGGGTCTCTTGCCCCTTTCCGTTGATATTATGACCCAACGCCCTATTATAGGGTCTTTTCTTAACTCTGACATTTAAGCCTCCTGTTTATTTAATATGTTTGCTTTGAATATTTTTTATTCTTAGCCTGCTTTATATCAAAACAGCCTTTTATCTGTCTATATTAAAATCTTTTAAAAAACCATCTCTTTCCATTATTATAAAATAGTCAGGGTATTGTATCATAAATAAAGAAAAGTTTAACATGAAAACAACATTTTTTTGTAAACAGATAAATAATCCCTTTGAGGACCCCTCGGTATATGTCAGATTGAGGTGCCAAAGGCACACTTTTCTCTTTGATTGCGGTGACATATCTGCACTTCAACCTGCGGAGATATTAAAAATAACCACAATTTTTGTCACTCATATGCACATTGACCACTTTATTGGCTTTGATCTAATCCTGCGGCTTGCACTTGGACGTGATATGCCCCTTACCATCTACGGCCCGGAGGGAATAATTCACGCAGTGGAGAGTAAGCTAAAGGGCTTTACATGGAATCTGATCAAAGAATATCCAATTAAAATAGAAGTATTTGAAATTACAGAAAATTCAATGTCTCACGCCAGTTTTTATGCCGAATCTGGATTTGAAAAAATTCAACGGCCTGACTTACCCTTTAAAAGTACTATCTATAACGAGGATGGAATTACGGTTAATGCAGAGATTTTTGACCACGGGATACCGGTTGCCGGTTATTCGATAAGTGAGGAAAGCCATATAAACATAAATAAGGATGAACTCTTAAGACGTGGATTTGAAACAGGTCCGTGGCTGACTGGATTTAAAAAAGCAATCAGAAACGGTATCAACGACTATAAGGTAACCCACTGTGGTAAAACATACACAAAAGATGATCTCAACAGTCTTGTTATGATAACAGAGGGACAGAAGATTTCATACATCACAGACATTGCCCCGACTGATAAAAACATAAGCAGAGCCATCGAACTTGCCCGCAACTCAGACATCCTCTACATTGAGGCCTTTTTTTTGAAAGAAGACCACGAGCGGGCATTTAAAAGGAACCACCTGACTACAGCCCATGCCGGTTACATTGCTAAAGCTGCCGGAGCAAAGCATATCGAATTAATTCATATATCACCAAAGTACACAGGCTTATATAGTAAGGCTGAGTCGGAGGTGCTGGAGATGTTAGAAGAAAGCAAGGAATAATCCGCTAGTTTATTCTCATCCAGATAAAACACAAGAAAATCAACTGCTTCTGCCCTATTTACAGTAAAATTTACTTCACCATATGTTTCACATATTTTTTGTCTCGGTATATCTGATATTAACATTTGTACACAAGTACTCCAATTCTAAGAATGTGGAATTGATATTTTAAACAGTGCTCCGCCGCCTCTGTTTTCTGCCGAAATAGTACCTCTCATGTTGCTCTCTATTATTATTTTTGATATGTAAAGCCCGATTCCTGTGCCGTCTGACTGCTCTTTCGTTGTGAAATATGCATCAAACACCTTAGAGAGAATATCCTCAGGAATCCCACCCCCTGTATCCTGTATCTCTGTTACCACAGAGCTGCCATCTGTGTTAATTACGATTGAAATTGCACGCTCCCCTGACTTACCTCGTGCCAAGATAGCATCCCGTGAGTTGGATAGTATGTTTAAAATTACGTGCATAAACTCATTACGATACCCTGTAACTGTTAGTTTGCTGTTGCCAATGCTCTCAACGGTTATCTTAATAGAGCTGTTCTTTATCTGTGACGATAATATCCGTATGACCTCATTTATCGCTTCAACCACATTAAATTCGGTCATTTTTTTAGAAGGCATGAAAAACTTTCTGAAATCGTCTATCGTTTTTGCCATAAACCCTATCTGTCTCATTGACTCCTCTACGTTTATATCAATGTAGTTTTGATTGAGCTGTCCGGCAGAAAAACTATCTCGTAAATCCTGAACCAGTAGTGCAAATGAGTTCAGCGGTTGTTTCCACTGGTGGGCTATAACTCCAAGCATCTCTCCCATTGTAGCCATCTTTGAGCGGTGAACCAATAACTGCTCATGCTCAAGCCTTTTCTTTGTCTCCTCCTCCACACGCTGCTCTAAAATACTGTTAATTCTGGTCAACTCGTATTCCTTTTCAAGTAACTGCTTGTTTTGGTCAATAACCTTTTCGTACGTTGTTACAAGCAGATTCAAAATCTGGCGGCGCTCCGGATTCAATACGTAATTCTTGCCGCCCATCGTTAACTCAATCCCAGTCTTTGGGTCAGATGAGCTTTGCTCTGTCTTATACAATTTTATCAACTGCTCTATCCTGTTGATTAAGGATTCCTCTGAGTATGGTTTTATTATGAAGTTATCCGCCCCGCTCTCAAGTCCCTTTATTATATCCTCGGCTGCTGACAGTTGAGTAAGCAGTATTACAGGGATGTTTTTTAGTATGTCATCATTTTTAACCTGTTTGCACATCTCATAGCCATCCATAATTGGCATCTGAACGTCGCTGATTATTATGTCAGGATACGGCTCCTCTTTCAGAAACTCAAGGCCCTCAAGGCCGTTTCTCGCTATCCTCACTTTATACCTGTATCTGAGTAACAAATTTTTAAGAAACACAGCCTGACTAAGGCTGTCCTCTACTAATAAGACATCTATACCGTCCTTCTGTTCATGTTCTGCCATAATTCGCCCTTTTATTTAGGTAGTGTATTTCTTACACTGCTGTTATCAGCTGTGCTGCTTTAGCGGATTATGCCGCTCTATAACTTCTTTCAATTCTGAGGCTCTTATCGGTTTTGTTACATAATCATCCATACCGGCATCAAGACACCGCTGTCTGTCTTCTTTCATAGCGTGTGCCGTCATTGCTATAACCGGTATGTGACGGGTTGACTCTGTTGACTTTATTATTTTTGTTGCCTCAAATCCATCCATCACAGGCATTTGAACGTCCATTAAAACCATATCAAACAGTCCTTCACTAAGAATTGCTATCGCCTGTTGGCCATCCTCTGCCTCAGTTATTGAGTAACCGTGTTTTTTCATTATCCCTTTGGCAACGACACGGTTTGTAATGTTATCATCTACTAAAAGAATGCGTAGAGTTGAAATTGCAGTTGGCTCAAGCTCAGTCTTTGGCACAGCTTTTACTACGTCAGATTCTGCAGCCGGTTTTTTCAACAGTTCTGTTAAGGTCCTTATGACCTCTTTATACTTTATCGGTTTAATCAAATATGATGAGGCTCCGATTTCCCGGCATCTTTCCACATCACCACTTCTTTGATTAGAATTTAACATCATCACTACCGATAAGGCTGAAGTCTTATCATTCAGAATATGCTCAGCCATTTTAAACCCGCCAATTCCGGAAATCCGTACGTCAACAAACACTATATCATAAGGGCGTCCGGCAGCTTTGGCGGCCTCCAACTTTTTAAATGTCTCATCCGGCCCATTTGCCTCTGTAACCTCATTATCGGCACAACTTAGAATGTCTCTGATTAAGGTGCAACCTGTGGGATAATTACAGGACACCAGCACTTTGACATTGTTAAAACATGGCTGTTCTATAACCTCACTGACACCGCTTATGAAAAATTTTGCTGTAAAATGAAATGTGCTGCCCTTGCCCTCAGTGCTCTGAAGCCATATCTCGCCGCCCATCAGCGTCACTAATTGCTTTGAGATGGCAAGGCCCAAGCCAGTGCCCCCATACTTTCTCGTCATTGAGCCGTCAGCCTGGGAAAAGTTTTCAAATATGTACTTAAACTTGGAGGCAGGTATTCCAATACCTGTGTCAGAGACAGTAAAATGCAGCATGACCGAATTCCCGTTGTCATACCCAGGCTCCGTGTCCACCTCTACCACTACCTCTCCGGTCTCTGTAAATTTCAGAGCATTACCAACTAAATTAATAATTATCTGCCCAAGCCGTGCCGGGTCGCCAATTAACTTTAGCGGCACACCGGGTTTTACATGGCTTGTAAGCTCAAGACCTTTCTTGTAGGCAGATATGGACAGAGGATCGCATATGTTTTCCGTTAGCTCACGCAGATCAAAACTTATCTCCTCAAGCTCCAGTTTGCCCGATTCTATTTTTGAAAAGTCCAGGAATCTGGTTATAACCGTTAAAAGGGGATTGGCTGAATTAAGAACTCCCTCTATGTATTCGTTCCGTTCTGGCTGGAAATTAG
>JADFYB010000036.1 GCA_015233245.1 Nitrospirota bacterium
ATGAGATAGCGCCGGAACACCTTGAGATAATGGTTAAAAACCCTGATGAGTGTCTCCAGCTCTTTTCCAGTTGTCTCTTATGAAAACGCCTTATCCGTTCTATGGATAGTTTCAGAGCTTTTACAATTTTAGGCTCAACTTTTTGCGCGCTTTGCTCTATAACACTCTCAGGTATCCTTATTTTATCAAGCAACACCTTGTCAAATTGCTGCGTATATTGTCTTAATGCCTCATCCCCTCTGTCCAGAATATTTTTGATAATCTCACTGACTGTCCCCGCAAGGTCTGAGTTAATTCCCTGAGCACGCCTTCTGAGAATTTCTCTGAATTCCTTAAACTCCGCTTCTTTATATATTTCTCTCATTGTTTGCTTCCTTTAATAATATTACAACGTATCTTATTATGATAATAAAGAATAACATAAGAATTGCATAAAAAGTTTCGCAGTTTTTTACAAAGCCCCTCGACGAGGTTAATCAAACAAAAGAAGAAAATGCGGAGGTGGAATATAAAACAGGTCATCTCTTATTCCAAAATCATCCCACTGTTTTGTAACCACAATACCAGTCCACGTATTCCCTAACAGTTTACACAGAGCTCCCCTATCTCTGCCAAGTTTTTTGTGGTCAATGCTGTACCTGTTATGCTTATTATATATAGCATAAATGGATGGTTTTGCAAATGGATGGTAACGGAAGGTTAAAAATTTTTAACGAAAGCGTTTTTCCCGGCAGGAAAAAAGTCTCCACTGTTAGCTTATTTACCGTAATTTTGTTTATAATATAAGGTTACTAAATGGAAAACTATGAATATACACCTGGATACTAAGAAAAAAAGAGTGGGCAGTCGCAGAATTGAACTGCGGACACGAGGCTTTTCAGGCCTCTGCTCTACCGACTGAGCTAACTGCCCACACAATGGATATATTACACAATTTCACTTGTAAGTTGTCAAGCATAATAAAAAAACTTAATTCCAAACCTTTTTTTATTAATTATCTAATGCCGTCACTCTCCGGCGTGCTGCTGTTTCTTGCTTTCCCAAAACCTGAGCTCTTTTCCCTTGCATGGGCTGCCCTGCTGCCTCTGTTTTACTCTGTTACGGCTGCAAAAAATAAGCTTCAGGCCATATTTTCCGGATTAATAACGGGACTTTTCTTTTTTTTCGGTACTCAGTACTGGATTTATCACTCACTTAACCACTTTGGCGGTATTCCGTTTATTTTAAGCCTGTTTATTGTTTTTCTGCTTTGTCTGTATCAAAGTCTCTATATCGCTGTGTTTGCTCTCATGTTGTGGCTTATGGCAAAGAGATGGTCTCTCAGGCGTGCCTGCTACGGAGCACCCTTTATATGGGTCTGTCTTGAGTACTTAAAAGGAATCATTATAACCGGCTTTCCATGGTCACTGCTTGGTTACTCTCAGTACAGATTTATTCATCTAATCCAAATCTCTAACATCACCTCTGTTTATGGCGTCTCTTTTTTGATTGTGTTTTTTAATTCCGCTTTGTTTCTGGCTTTTTTTAAAAAAGATATTACCCTTAAAGAAAATCCGGTTAAAAAACTCAAACCGGTTCTTATTGCCTCGCTGCTGCTTGTCTTAACCATCCTTTATGGAGCAAAGAGACTGCCCTCGTTAAATTACAACGAAAAAGTTACAGTTACATTAGTTCAGGGAAACATTCCGCAGGAAATGAAAATGAACAAGGACAACAGAGAAAAAATTATCGGCATATACGAAACTCTGACTTTGGAAAAAACTCCAAAAAATACCGATCTTGTCGTGTGGCCGGAGTCATCCCTACCGTTTTACTTTATGAGCGAGGAGAAATACACAAAGGACTTCATTGATTTTCAGAAACGCTTAGGAAAAAATCTACTGTTTGGCACAGACCTTATTCGCGGCAGAGCGGGTAATTACTTAATACTTACCAATAGTGCAGTTTTATTAGGAAAAGATGGACAAATCGCTTACGTTTATGATAAAATCCACATGGTACCGTTTGGGGAGTATGTACCGTTGAGAAAGTTGCTTTTTTTTGTGGATAAACTTGTAGGCTCGATGGGAGAATTCTCCCCCGGCAGCGATTATGTGCTGGCAAGGGCTGAGGTTACAGACGGCAGGACAGCGAGTTTTGGAACACACATTTGTTATGAAATTATATTTCCGGATTTGGTGAGAAAATTTTACAGAAATGGCGGTGATTTTATCGTAACCATAAGTAACGATGCATGGTTTGGTGATACAAGCGGGCCTTACCAACACCTTGCGATGGCTGTTTTCAGGGCTGTGGAAAACGGGAAATATCTCATCAGGGCTACAAACACAGGTGTGTCAGCTATTGTAGGTTTGGATGGGCATATATTACAAAAAACTCCACTTTTTGAAAGAACCACCCTGACCGGAGATATTTATAAATCTGACGGAAACATAACTTTTTACACTGTGTTTGGAGATGTATTTGCTTATATTTGCCTTATTTACAGTATCATAGCCACTGCACTTTTGGTAATTAAACGGAGGTAGATTACACATGACAGGAGTTGTTGAAATAAAAGAAAAAATAAAACCTCTTGAGCTACAATTAAATCATCTAAGAGGTTATCTTTGAAGTGGAAACTTTGCTTAAAGAGATATCCGATATAGAGACAGAGCTTAGTGTTAAAGACAACTGGTCAAATCACGAGAAAGTGTCAGAGCTAAAGAAAAGGCAGTCAAGGGCTCAGGATATAGTGAAGTCTTATTTTGATGTGGAGGGAGATGTAAACTACCTTGCAGAGTCTGTGTCCATACTTGATGAGGAGGACGGTCAGCTTTTCTTAACCGAGTTTGAAGAGAAATTAAACAGCACGGTGGAAAAAATTGGTTCTCTTGAGTTAAAGCACCTTCTAAGCGGAAAATTTGACGACTGTGATGCAATAGTGGAAATACATCCGGGGGCAGGCGGTACTGAGAGCCAGGACTGGGCTCAGATGCTTATGAGATTGTACTTACGATGGGCCGAAAGAAACTCATTTAAGGCTGAAATTATTGACTTACTTAACGGGGATGAGGCAGGAATTAAGAGCGTTATGATGACTATAAGCGGACCGTATGCCTATGGTTACCTGCGCTCTGAAATAGGAGTGCACAGGCTTGTAAGAATTTCCCCCTTTGATACAAACAAACGCAGACATACCTCATTTGCCGCCGTGTTGGCATATCCTGAGATAGAAAAAGATATTGAAGTAGAGATTAAAGACGATGACTTAAAAATTGATACCTTTAGAGCCTCCGGCGCCGGAGGCCAGCACGTTAACAAGGTCTCATCGGCTGTAAGAATTACTCATTTGCCATCGTCAATTGTGGTTTCATGTCAAAATGAACGCTCTCAACACAAAAACAAGGAAAGAGCCATGCGCATTCTTAAATCTCGGCTCTATGAGCTTCAGGTCTTAGAGCAGGAGAAAAAACTTGACGGTATCATAGGTGACAAAAAAAACATTCAGTGGGGAAATCAGATTCGCTCATACGTGCTTCATCCATACAGGCTGATTAAAGATCACAGAACAGGGTATGAGATGGGTAACGTTAATGCCGTACTTGATGGTGAGATCGGTTCTTTTATAAAGGAATATTTAATACGGAGAAAAAATGCTTAATCCTTCTATTACCATATATATAAAGAAAACAGTAGTAACAGTAGAGGGCGGTAAAATGTTGAAAACCTGTAAAAAATATAGATTTAAAAGATACTTATCGTGTTTGCTTTTTTGTTTGGTATTTAGCGCAAATTACACACTTATCAACAATTTAAAATTATACTTAGATATGAACAATTTATTATCATTTTTTGAAAGGAGTTATTTAGGAATTATTAACAATTGTTGATAATTTGTTGAAAACTTATGGAAATTGAAGAGATTTGGCAGAAGGTACAAGGAGTTTTACAGGAATCTGTAGGCGGGGCAGCATTTGAGCTTTGGTTTAAACCCGTTAAGCCTTTGGAGATTAAAGATCACAGTGCAGTGCTGTCTGTTCCCAATAGGTTTTTCAGGGAATGGATAGAGGACAATTACCCGCAGCTGTTTAACAAGGCATTAGAGACTGTGCTTTTAAAACAGATTAATGTTGTCTTTAGGGTGGATCAGCCGCAGACAAGCGAGATTGCAAAAAAAGACACTATAATGCAAACCCGCAGAACCAGATTAGCCAATAAGGGGATTCATCTTAATCCAAAATATACGTTTGAGAACTTTGTAGTGGGGCCAAGTAATCAGTTTGCCCATGCAGCAGCTCTTGCCGTTGGAGAGTCTTTGGGAAAAACATATAATCCACTGTTTATATACGGCGATGTAGGGCTTGGTAAGACGCACCTAATAAGCGCTATAGGCAACATGGTGATAGACAGAGACCCAAATGCTGCTGTCATGTACGTCTCATCGGAGCAGTTTACCAATGAAGTGGTATCAGCCATCAGACACGAGAAAATGGGAGAATTAAAGGACAAGTACAGGGGACTTGATGCTCTGCTTATTGACGATGTCCAGTTTATAGCAAACAAGACGCAAACGCAGGAGGAGTTTTTTCACACTTTTAACGCTCTCTATGAAAGGCAGAAACAGATAATAATTTCAGCCGACAGACCCCCTAAGGAGCTGACCTCGATAACCGACCGCCTGAAGTCTCGTTTTACGATGGGATTGATTGCTGACATTCAGCCGCCCTCAATTGAGCTTAAGGTTGCTATTTTACAAAGAAAAGCGGAAAACCAGAAGATTTTCCTGCAAGATGATATGGCCTACTACCTTGCCTCACGCATCAGGTCTAACATCAGGGAGCTTGAGGGCTGTCTCATAAAACTTGCGGCAAACTCTAACCTTACGGGAAACCCTATTAACATTGCTATGGCAAAAGACGTCTTAAAGGACATCTTTGTTGATGATTTCAAACCTATCAGCGCTGAGCATATACAAAAAATGGTATGTGAATACTTTAACATAAAACCTATAGACATAAAGGCTAAAAAACGCACTAAAGAGGTCACTGTTCCCAGGCAGGTGGCTATGTATATTATCAAGCAGCTTACAGATTTATCCCTTGGCGATATAGGAAAGTCATTTGGAGGAAAAGACCATGCTACGGTTATTTATGCTTGTAAACAGGTTGAAAGTAAAATAGGTAACGATGAAAACTTCGGAAAAGTAGTGGAACAGTTAATAAACAGAATAAAACCATAAAACCGTGTGGAGGTGGTGAGATATGAATTTTAGAATAGACAGCTTTGAGCTGCAGAAAAGGCTTTCAGACATTCAGAGCATCATAGAGAAAAAGGCTACTACGCCTGTGCTAAGTAATTTTCTGTTAAGTGTCGGAGCCGATGGCAGCACCATATACGCAACCGACCTGGATATGGCCATAAAGGAGCCGATAACGGTGGCAAGTGTGCAAAAGCCGGGGAAATTCTGTCTACCTGCAAAAAAGCTATACGAAATAGCACGTGAGATTACCGGAGAAATTGCTTTTGAAGAGACTGAAAATAATTGGGTAACGATTAAGGCCGGTAAGAGCTACTTTCGCATAGCCTGTATTGAAAGCGAGGAGTATCCACAGTGGCCGGAAATTGAACGGGACAAACAAATCATAATAGATGCACGCAATTTGCTTGGCATGATTGAAAAGACACTCTATAGCGCCGGTGAAGCTGACCCGCGCTATACACTAAACGGTGTACTGTTCCATATCTTTGGAGAGCAAAAAAAGATGATGTTGGTTGGCACTGACAGCCACAGGCTTGCCGCTATTGAAACTGACATAGATGTTCCCTTTAGCGATGAATTAAAACTCATAGTGCCGCGAAAAACCGTAAATGAGCTAAAGAAATTCCTTACCGGCATCGAGGGTGATATATCGTTTGATATATCTGCTAACCACATCAGATTTAATCTTTTTGAAAAAGAATTTCTCACTAAACTCATAGAGGACTCCTATCCAGCCTATGATCAGGTGATACCAAAAAATAACGACAAAACGGCCGTAATAGCCCGTGAGGAATTTATAGCGGTCCTAAAGAGGGTTGCAGTGATAAACCGCGACAAAAGTAAAATCATAAAGATAGATATAAGTGAAAATGAGATGGAGATATTTGCAAACGATCCAGAATTAGGTGAGGCGCGGGATTCCATGGATGTAAGATTTGACGGCGATACGCTGAGTGTTGGCTATAACTCGCGGTATCTGCTTGAGCTGCTGTTAAGCATGGAAACTGAAAATGTTGTTATAAAATTTCTGGACAGCCAAAACCCCACTCTGTTTATGGAGGAGGGTGTAGAGCGATACAGATGCGTAATTATGCCGGTGAGGATGTAGAGCGATGATGAAAAAATTAACAGACGATGAGTTTATAGAAGAGATAAGAAAGCGCTTTGAGGACAAGGAAAAAGCGCTTTCCGATATCCGCATGATGACAAAGAAACTTGAGGAGGTCAATGCAAGGCTTCAGGAGTCAGAGGCGCTTAAGAGTAATTTCTTGTCAAATATAAAAAATGAATTAAACAACCCTATGACCGCCATAATGGGTCTTTCGGCTCAGCTTTCTGCAAATGCTTTAACCCTTGACTGTGCAGATATTGCATCAATAGCTGCTCTGATTCATGAGGAGTCATTTGTGATGGATTTCCAGTTGAAAAACATCTTTATGGCAGCAGAACTTGAATCGGGGGAGACTACACTAACACACGTAATGGTTGACATGGTTTCGCTTATTTCAAGTATCATAGATTCTTTTAGTAAGATGGCGGCAAAAAAAGGCGTTACTATTTCTTTCTCACCTGTTTTTGCTCAGGAGACAGAGGTCAACGCAAATGAGTTCTTTTTTGTAACCGACTCTGAAAAACTACAGTTAATTATGACTAATTTAATAAGTAATGCTATAGAATTCAGCAAAGAGGGCGGCACTATAGAAATAAAGCTTTCAAAGACAGATGGATTACTCCACATAGTGGTGAAAGACTATGGCATAGGGATAAGTAACAAGAATCTGAGAGCGATATTTGACAGATTTGTACAGGTTGACTTTGGTTTAATGAAAGCACACAAAGGGCATGGCCTTGGTTTAAGTATAGTAAGGACTCTCGTTGATTTGATAAACGGTAAAATTACAGTTGACTCTGAGATAGATAAATGGACGGAGTTTACGTTGACTTTGCAGGAGCTGGAGGGTCAGGTAGAGATGGATTCTTTCTCTTCAGAGGGTAATGATTTTCTGTTTGATGACGATGAGCAGCAGTTTTAGATTATAGATGAACACACACTTTTTATATCCGGGAACTCTGCTTGCCGATAAGACCCCTTATGAGATAACCACGGTATTAGGCTCTTGTATATCTGTGTGCCTGTGGGATCCGCAGATGCGATGCGGCGGGATGAACCACTACCTGCTGCCTCTGTGGAACGGTGAGGGACTGGCCTCGCCAAAGTTTGGAAACATAGCAATAACTAAGCTTATAGAGAAGGTGATGTCTTTTGGTTGTACTAAAAGAAATCTTCAGGCAAAAGTTTTTGGAGGAGCTGCTATAATGGAAAGTTCCTCAGGGCTTTTAAATGTGGGTGAGCGTAACATTATGATAGTTCAGGATATACTTTCTGAGGAAAGGATAATGATAGCCGGCTCTGATGTTGGCGGAAACCAGGGGAGAAAGATAATTTTTAACACGGAAACCGGTGTTGTATTAGTAAAAAAGGTTAAAAAGAGTATTTAGTAAATTTAGACAGCGGTTGTTTAAAAATAATCAGGTAACACAGAGGTGAAATAAAATGGATAACGGTCATGACGATGTGGTCTCAGAGGGCAGCCAAGGGGATGTGTCTTATGAGGCAGAGTCAATACAGATACTGAAAGGTCTTGAGGGGGTACAGGCAAGGCCTGCCATGTACATAGGCTCAACGGGCATTGAGGGACTTCACCATCTTGTGTATGAGGTTGTGGATAACAGTGTGGATGAGGCTTTGGCCGGGCATTGTACGTGTGTGGAGGCTGTGCTGCATCATGACGGCAGTTGCACGGTTATAGATGACGGCAGAGGGATACCGGTTGAGGTGCACCCTGGAGACCCTAAAAAGCGCACCGCAGCGGAAATAGTCCTGACGGAGCTTCACGCCGGCGGCAAGTTTGACTCTAAAGCGTATAAAATCTCAGGCGGACTCCACGGCGTAGGAGTTTCGGTGGTAAATGCCCTTAGTGAGTGGCTTGAGGTAGAGATAAAAAAAGAGGGCAAGGTTTATCAGCAGCGGTTTGAGCGTGGGAAACCGACATGCGGGCTTATCGTGGTTGGTGAGACAGATAAAAGAGGCACAAAAATCACATTTAAGCCAGACCCTAAAGTGTTTGAAAGCACCGAGTTTAACTTTGACACTCTTGCGCAACGCTTAAGAGAGCTTGCTTTTCTTAACAAAGGCCTGAAAATATCGCTTGCCGAGGAGACCTCAGACAGAGAGCACACGTTTATCTATGAGGGCGGCATTGTGTCTTTTGTCGAGCATTTGAATAAGAACAAAATCTGTGTGCAGGATAAGCCGCTTTACATATCCGGGCAGCGTGAGGGCTGTCACGTGGAGATTGCCCTTGAATATAACGACAGCTACACGGAGCTTATCTACACATTTGCCAATAACATAAACACGCGTGAGGGTGGGACTCATCTTACGGGTTTTAAGGCGGCACTTACCAGAACCGCTAACGCCTACGCAAGTTCAGCAGGCCTTATGAAGGGCGGCTCTCTTTCAGGTGAGGACGTACGTGAGGGGTTAACCGCAGTAATCAGCGTAAAAGTGCAAAATCCCCAGTTTGAGGGGCAAACTAAGATGAAACTGGGTAATACCGAAATAAAGGGCATCGTGGAGTCAATAGTAAATGACTCACTGGGTAAGTACTTTGAAGAGAACCCCTCGATGGCTAAAAAAATAATAGAAAAATCCATTCAGGCGTTGAGGGCACGTGATGCTGCCCGTAAAGCGAGGGAATTAACACGTAGAAAGGGTGCTCTTGAGGACTCCGGGCTTCCAGGCAAACTTGCCGATTGCTCGGAAAAAGACCCAGCTCAAAGTGAGATATACATAGTGGAGGGGGATTCGGCAGGAGGCTCAGCTAAACAAGGGCGGGACAGACGGTTTCAGGCCATCCTGCCGCTTAGGGGTAAGATTTTAAACGTGGAAAAGGCACGGTTTGATAAAATGCTGTCCTCCGAGGAGATTCGGATTCTTATCACAGTGCTTGGCACAGGGATTGGCACAGATGAGTTTGATATAGCCAAACTCCGCTACCATAGAATTATACTTATGACTGACGCCGATGTTGACGGTGCTCACATCAGGACGTTGCTTCTTACGTTTTTCTACCGTCAGATGCCGGAAATCATAGAGCGTGGCTATCTCTACATAGCTCAGCCGCCTTTATATAAAGTGAAAAAGGGCAAAACCGAGAAATACGTACAAAACGATGGCGAGCTTCAGGATATGCTTTTTGAGCTTGCCGTCTCTGAGCTTGAGGCAACCATCAGGGGTTCAAAAGTCAGGGGTAAACCGCTTCTAACCCACTTTAAAAGACTGATGTCCTATGAAAAACTAATCGAATGGCACGTAAGGCGGCAAAATGACGGCGATTTGCTCCGATACGTGTTGAAATTTAAAGATATCGAGACTACTATAAAAGATGAAGAAAAATTTAAGGACTTTCTTGCCTTACTAAAAGAAAAGTACAAAGACACCGAGTGGGGTGAGATAGTGCTTGATAAGGAACATATGAGTTATTCGGTAAAGCTTGAAAGGCAAAATAAGGGGCTACTGATTAACTTTAATTTCATAAAATCCCCGGAATATAAGGAACTGAGGAGTTATTATGCAATCGTAGAGGACATGGGGGAGCCTCCCTATGTGATAAGCCATCAGGGCGTGGATAATGAGTTTGGAACATCAACTGAGGTGCTTGAGTTTATCATGAAAATAGCAAGGAAAGGACTTCACATACAGCGGTATAAAGGGTTAGGGGAGATGAACCCTCATCAGTTGTGGGAGACTACGATGGACCCTGAAAAACGGATTTTTCTTCAGGTAACCATAGAAGACACTGTACAGTCAGACGCTATGTTTACAATTTTAATGGGAGATGCGGTAGAGCCCAGAAAAGACTTTATAACCAAACACGCTCTTGAGGCCAGAAATATTGATATATAGTTTAAACAGAAATAACCCAATAAATAAAGAAGGAAAACTATGTCAACGATAGCTATAAACATAGAAGAGGAGATGAAGGTAAGCTACCTGGATTACGCTATGAGCGTAATAATCGGCAGGGCGCTGCCTGAGGTCAGGGACGGTTTAAAACCCGTTCAAAGACGAATTCTATATGCGATGTTTAGAGAGGGACTGCTCTCTACCAGGCGTTACTCAAAGTGCGCCGGTGTTGTTGGGGAGGTGCTAAAGAAGTACCATCCTCATGGTGACAGCGCAGTCTATGATGCGCTGGTGCGTATGGCACAGGATTTTAACATGAGGTATCCGTTAATTGACGGGCAGGGCAACTTTGGCTCTATGGATGGTGACCCTGCAGCAGCATACAGATACACAGAGGCAAGGCTTTCTAAGATTGCCGAGGAGCTCCTTAACGACATAGATAAGGAAACGGTGGATTATATCCCCAACTTTGATGAAACCACCGAGGAGCCTCTGGTACTACCTGCAACTGTGCCAAATCTTATCATAAACGGAGCCTCAGGAATAGCCGTTGGTATGGCTACAAACATTCCTCCGCACAATCTTGGCGAGGTCATAGATGCTTTGATATATCTGCTTGAAACGCCGGAGTCAGAGGTGCAAACACGTGATTTGATGAAATTCGTTAAGGGGCCTGATTTTCCAACCGGAGGCATAATATTTGGACTACAGGGGATTATCAATGCCTATGAGACCGGACGCGGGCAGATAAAGGTGCGCGCAAAGGCTAATTTTGAACAAAGAGGGCGCAGCGGAGAAAGTATAATTGTGACAGAGCTGCCGTATCAGGTAAATAAGGCGCGTCTTATGGAAAAAATAGCGGAGCTGGTAAGAGAGAAAAAGATAGAGGGAATTTCTGATTTGAGGGACGAATCCGACCGTGACGGCATCCGTATGGTGATAGAGATAAAGCGGGATGAAATGGCTCAGGTGGTTTTAAATAATCTCTACAAACACACGGCGATGGAGTCCACCTTTGGGGTGATTATGCTGGCCCTTGCCGGGGGGCAGCCCAGAGTTATGGGGCTTAAGACCATACTAAGTCATTTCCTCAGGCACAGGCGTGAGATAGTGATTCGCCGCACACGCTTTGATTTACGGAAAGCGGAGGAGCGTGCCCACATATTGGAGGGACTTAAAATTGCCCTTGATAACCTTGACGCTATAATAACCCTGATTAGAGCGGCACAAACCCCTGAGATAGCACGGCGCGGTCTTATAACTGAATTTCTACTCTCTGAAATACAGGCTAACGCAATTTTAGAGATGCGCCTACAGAGACTGACCGGTCTTGAGCGGGAAAAAATCGTAAGTGAGTACAATGAGGTTATAAAAGAGATTGAGCGATTAAGGGCAATACTGGCAAGTGAGGCGCTAATCGCTCAAATTATAAAGACTGAACTACTGGAAATCAGGGAAAAGTATGCCGATGAAAGACGCACAGAAATTGTGGCTGATGCCTCGGAAATCTCCGTTGAAGATTTAATCACCGAGGAGGAAATGGTTATCACAGTTTCCCACAATGGCTATATAAAGAGAAATCCGCTTTCGGAGTACCGGAGGCAAAGGCGCGGCGGTAAGGGTTCAATTGGGATGGAAACCCGTGAGGAGGATTACGTTAAGCAACTATTTATTGGCTCAACGCATGACCATATACTGTTTTTTACCAATTTGGGGAGATTGTATTGGCTTAAGATTTATCAGATACCGGAGGCCGGACGCGCTACAAAGGGCAAGGCGATAGTCAATCTGCTTCAGTTACAGTCAGGTGAAAAGCTGGCTACGGCGCTTCCTGTTAAAGGATTCCAAAGCGGATACCTGATGATGTTTACAAAAAAGGGGATAGTGAAAAAAACGCAGCTTTCTGAATTCAGCAACCCTCGCAGCAAGGGAGTGATAGCAATTTCCATAGATGACGATGATGAGCTGATAGCGGTAAAGATGACAGATGGGCGGTCGGATGTGATAATAGGTACGCAGTTTGGACATGCCATCAGGTTTAACGAAGACGATGTGCGAGATATGGGGCGTGGGGCGCGGGGAGTTATCGGCATTCGCTTAAAGAGCAAAGATGAGGTAGTGTCGGCTGATGTAACAGATGATCGGTCAACCCTGCTAACGGTAACAGAGCTGGGTTATGGCAAAAGGACAAAAGCCTCCGAGTACAGTGCACAAAGCCGCGGCGGACAGGGGGTAATCTCAATAAAGATAACGGAAAAAGGCGGCAAAGCTGTGGGTCTCATTCAGGTGCGCGATGATGATGAGATAATGCTTATCACTAAGGCAGGCAAATTGATACGCACACCGGCAGAGAACATTCCGGTAACGGGCAGAAACACCCAAGGGGTTAGAATCATGGATGTGGGCCCGGAAAACATGATTGTTGGAATTGGAAAATCTGCTGAAAAGGATAATAAGCCGGAGGAGTAGACATTGTGTTTAAAAGACTAATTAGTGGATATTAGAAGTGCAGTTTTAAGGTTTTTTAACCGGATTTTTCCTCTTAAAATGGAAGGGGATGCTGCTGTTAACTCTGTAACAAATGAGTATGATATTTCGTGTGTGATAAATTTCTACGGCCGGATAGATTTATTAGAGGGCATACTGTATTGTCTTACGGAGCAGGACTTGCCAAATAGCCGATATGAGGTAATATTAGTTGAAGACAGAGGGGGTACAAAGGACGGGTTTGCTACCTACAGTAAATTTAAGGACAAAATCAACGTTTCATACCACAGTCTCAGTGCGCACTACGGCATGATGGGGTATGCTAGAAATTTTGCTCTGAATAAGGTCAAAGGGCGGCTCTGTCTGCTTTTGGATGACGATACCGTATTAATCGGCAATGACTTTCTTACAACTCTCATAGATGAATTTACCCGCACCGGAGCTGACGCAGTAATACCGCATGGCAGCGCCTCCTTTTGCCTTTGGAAAGAGAAATACTGCTACCATGAGCCATACTTTCCAACCAGCCGTTGTATGGCCTATACCACAGATGTTCTAAGTAAACTGCACGGTTTTGTCTCATCAATAACAGGACAGGAGGATGTTGAATTTGTTGTTCGCTACCTTGCCTCAGGTAAAAAATTTTACAACTCTGACAGACTAAAATACATGCACCCGCCGTTTGTTGTTAACAATTTAAATAAACCCATTGCCGTAGGCAAGTCTGTGGCAGGTTTATGGAAAAGATACCCTCCACTCATATACTCACTGCTGATAGTAAACGGGGCAAGACATTTACCTCTGCTGTTTTCACCAGCCAGTATGAAAAACCGTATGCAGGGCAAATTCGCTCTTGGCTTTATGATAGGCGTTTTTTATTATTTCTTTAATTTAAAGGCAGATTACAGATAGGAGAGCTCTGAAAGAGATTAGTCTGCAGATTGCGCAGATGAACACAGATTTATATCTGTGTTCATCTGCGCAATCTGCAGAAAAAATCCTTATTCTGAATTTTCTATTTTAGCAGTGCAAGCACAGCTTGCGGTTGCGAATTCGCCTGTGCCAGTACCGATATGCCGGACTGCTGTAAAATCATTGATTTGGTAAGGTTTGCTGTTTCTGCTGCAAAATCGGCATCCATTATCCTTGACTTTGCTGATTGTGTCGTCTCCAGAACGTTCTCTATGTTTCTGATATTGGCGTCAAGTTGATTAGCCTTGGCACCCATATCGGCCATAGCAGTTGTTACATAAGTTAGCGCAGAGTCAACAATGGCTACAGCGCTTGACGCCTGAGATATGAATCCTGTTATGCTGGTTGAATCAGCCACCTGAAACGATGCAACGCCAGTGTAAGCAATAGCAGCGCTTGCTGTATAACTGTAATTAGGTGGAAAACCAAAGCCTGCAAGGGTTGTAAATGAACCATCACCTACACCCTTTGCTCCAATTGTGGTTGCTGTGTGGATATCTTTTAAAAATAGCATAGGACCATTTTTACCGGTCGGTGAAAATATATGGCCGCCTAAGGCATCTGTGTTCAAAGAGCCGATTGTAATTTGTACCTGTGAATCACTGGCGGCAAAGCTTGTCTGAAGTTTGGTGTGAAAGTGGCCGTCAAGCAAGCGCTGGCCGTTAAACTTGGTCTGTTCAGATATTCTGCCTATCTCCTCAACAAGGACATTGACCTCCTTTTGCATGTTCGCAACGTCGGTTACTCCGTACTGTCCGCTCATTGCCTGCACTCCAAGCTCTCGTATCCTCTGAAGATTATTTATTATCTCTGACATAGAACCCTCGGCAGTCTGAACCATTGAAAGACCATCATTAGCGTTTCGTTCAGATACCATTAAACCACGTACCTGAGTGTCCATTCTTGTAGCTATGGCAAGACCTGCGGCATCGTCAGCAGAAGAGTTTATCCTCAAGCCGGATGATAGCTTTTTCATTGCTTGCTGCAAAGGTCCCTGAGTTTTATTCAAATTCCGCTGCGCATTTATAGAGACTATGTTTGTGTTAATTACAAAGGCCATAACTCCACCCCCTATCTATCCTTAGATTTTTTATTTAAGCAGGGCAAGCACAGCTTGTGGCTGAGAGTTGGCCTGAGCAAGTACCGATATGCCGGACTGCTGTAAAATCATTGATTTTGTAAGGTTTGCAGTTTCTGCTGCAAAATCAGCATCCATTATTCTTGACTTTGCTGATTGTGTCGTCTCTAGCACGTTCTCTATATTTCTGATATTTGCGTCAAGTTGATTAGCCTTAGCACCCATCTCAGCCATTGAACTTGTTACGTAAGTCAGCGCTGTGTCAATAATGGCTATAGAGTTTGACGCCTGAGACCTGAAACCTGTCAAACTGGTTGAATCAGCTACCTGAAACGAAGCAATGCCGCTATAAGCAATAGTGCTGCTGGCTGTAAAACTGTAATTAGGCGGAAAAGGCGTTGATGTTCCTTGTACAAATGAACCATCACCTGCACCGTTTACCCCGACAGTGGTAGCAGTATGAATATCTTTCAGAAATAGCATAGGACCATTTTTACCTTTTGATGTAAATATATTGCCGCCTAATGCATCTGTGTTCATCGAGCCTATAGAAATTTGTATACGGGAATCACTGGCAGCAAAACTTGTCTGAAGTTTGGTGTGAAAGTGGCCATCCAGTAAACGCTGACCATTAAATTTTGTCTGCTCTGATATTCTGCCTATCTCCTCAACAAGGACGTTGACCTCTTTCTGCATGTTTGCTACATCGGTTACACTATACTGTCCGCTCATTGCCTGAACTCCAAGCTCTCGTATTCTCTGAAGGTTATTTATGATCTCTGACATAGAGCCCTCGGCAGTCTGGACCATTGAAAGACCATCGTTAGCATTTCGCTCCGATACAGTTAAGCCGCGTATCTGAGTGTCCATTCTTGTAGCTATTGCAAGGCCTGCGGCATCGTCAGCAGATGAGTTTATCCTCAAACCGGATGATAATTTTTTCATTGCACTTTGCAAAGGTCCCTGAGTTTTATTCAAATTCCGCTGTGCATTAATAGAGACTATGTTTGTGTTAATTACAAAGGCCATAACTCCACCCCCTATCTATCCTTAGATTTTATATCCAGCGTCAGCCTTATGCTAATCACTAATTGGGTGGTTTGCAATTATCGTGCCAGTGGCGTGTATGTTGGGTTTGTGAGGTGTATGAATAAAAAACTAAGGGAAAAACCAGGAAAAATCTGTCAAAAGTCAGGCAAAAATTTCCCTCTTAAAAAGAATTTTTTTCTCTGGTCTTCATTAAAGTAGGGGCGAATAATTATTCGCCCCTACAGTTAGTATCAATTATTTAGCAGTGATGTCTTTTGAATTTTCCCAGAAACCGTGAATATTACAAAAGCTTGTGGCAATAAGAGTTCCTGATTTTTTAGTTTTCATGGAGGCGGTTATTGTGTGGTTGGTATAGACAGGGCCGGCGTTTGCGCCCTCGCTTGATTCGCCGTGTGCGGTAAATTCAAAGTTACCTATCTGGTAAGCGAATTTTCCATCAGTTGGCTTAAAAAACAACTGTATCCACCTTATATGGTGTTCAGTGGTGTTTGGATGGCCTATTTCTTTTCCGACAGATACCTTTACATCAAAGAGCTCATCGGCACTAACTGCATCAGCACACTCTATAACAGGAACATGCTTTTCTCCCTTCCAGTCACCGCCCTGAAAAATATCACCTGTTTTAGACATAACATTTCCCCCTGTTTTTTTATTTGTTCAGCTCCCCACTATTATACCATAAACATGAATTGTACAAATTCTCGCATTTTAACTTGTTGCTGATATGAAGCAGAGTACCACAAGGAAAAAAATTTTGAATAAATGTTATTATATTTAAGAGCAGGCAGGGGGTTAGAAACAGCCACAGTGAGGTGTAAGAAGGTGAGTGCTGAGGTTATCTAAGGTGCAGACCCCCAAAAAGTGTTTCTCAATTGACAATTAGATAAGGGTATTTTTAACCAAATATGCTAAAAAAGAAGATACTTGTTGTAGAAGATGAAGCAATTATAGCAAAGGACATTAAAAAGTGTCTTGAGTTAATTGGCTATGAAATTACTGCCGCTGTAGCAACAGGGCAGGAGGCTCTTGAGAGCTTAAACCACAACAAACCTGACCTGGTTCTTATGGATATAATGCTTAACGGCCCTCAGGATGGTATCGAAACGGCTGATGCTATAAAGCTCAGATTTGATATTCCGGTTATATACCTTACCGCTTATGCCGATGAACAAATACTTGAGCGTGCTAAAATTACCGAACCGTTTGGATATATACTGAAACCCTTTGAAGAGACGGAACTCCGCACAACAATAGAAATTGCCCTTTACAAGCACAAGCTTCAAAGCCGTCTCAAGGAAAATCAACGATGGCTCTCCACGGTGTTAATGAGTATTGGAGATGCAATCATAGCCACTGACAGAGAGGGTTGCATCGAGTTTATAAACCCTGTGGCAACAAACCTGACAGGCTATACTCAGGAAACAGCCCTTGGTAAACATATAAATGATGTTTTAAAGTTAGAGGGGCACAGTAATGTAGGAGCTGTTTGTACACATAGTTTTAAGCCTGATATAAAAGACATGGTAGTTGTATCAAAAGCAGGGGACAAGATTTATATTAACGGCCGTATATCGCCGATAATAAATGAAACAGGCTCTCTTGAAGGCACTGTTTTGGCTTTTACAGACATAACAGAAAAAAAACTTTACGAGGAAAATCTTAATAATCAGAGGGAAAGTTTTATTTCAGTCCTCTTACACGACCTGAAAACTCCGGTGATTGCTATAAAGGGGTACTCTAACAGGTATCTTGAGGGTAAAGCCAAAACTGATAAAGAAAAAACAGATATTCTGAAAATCATAAGCGGAGCCTCCGGAGATATTTTAAATGTGATAGAGACCACCTCTCATTCTCTTAAAAATAAAAACACCCTTATGGCGTTTAATCCAAAGGAGTTAAAATTTAATGAGCTCCTTGCATCTGTTTTAAATGTTTTCATACCTGAGATGGAAAAACGCGGTATTGAGCTGATTGTTAACGAAGATACAGCACTGCAACCACTAGAGGAGATGCCGGTTTCTATCATAGGTGATTATTATCAGGTTAAAACAATGACAGAAAATCTTATCAGCAATGCCGTAAAGTACGCAAATAAACTAATAAAAATAAAACTGCAAAGAATCGGAAACGAGGTGTTTTTGTCCGTAGAGGACGATGGCAGAGGCATAGAACAATGTTATCATGACAAAATATTTGAGGAATATTTCCAGACTCCGGAAAGTGTAAAAGGCACAGGCCTTGGGCTTTACAGCGTAAAGAGAGTCGTTGAAAAACACAAAGGAACAATATCTTTGATGTCTGTTGTTGAAAAATATACTCGTTTTGAGATAAAAATGCCTTGTATTAAATAATGGACTCTGTCTGTGTTAATTTGGTAAAATCCTGCTTAGTTAGGTGCGTAGCGAAATAATTGGAGGGTGTGTGGGTAACATTATGGCGTTTAATGCTGATAAAGCTTTTACAGACAAGAAGACACACGATGTCTCCGAAACCTTTATCAAGATTTCTGATGGGAGCATATAGAAGATGGAGGTGCTTCTCGATACAACCCAACGCATGAAAGCCGAAGAGGAGCTGTTACGGACAAAAGACTTCCTGCAAAGAATCATAGACAATTCCACAAACGCTATATACTCTATTGACCTTGAAGGTCGATTTACACTGGCCAATAACAAAGGCATTGAATTAACGGGTTATACGATGGATGAATCAATCGGTATGCCATTTTCTGTTTTATTTGCCCCTGATACACAGCCCATGATAAACGAGCAATTCGTCAAAGTCTCCGTGCATGGTGAAACGGTATCGCAATACGAGGTGGAATTAATCCGAAAAGATCAGAGTAAGAGGATTATCAGTTTTAGTGCCGCACCTGTCTATAAAGAGGGTGTAATAGAGGCGGTTATAGGCACTGCCGAAGACATTACCGAGCGTAAACGCATGGAGATGGAGCTTAGTCTTCAGGGCGAAATAATGACAAACATGGAGGAGGGAGTAGTGCTCGTAAAAGCCGGCGATAGCACTATTATCTTTGCAAACCCGAAGTTTAACAGTATGTTTGGCTACGCAGAAGGAGAGATGATTGGCAGAGATATTTCCATAGTTCACGCACCTACTGATTTATCGCCCAAAGAGATGGCAAAGCAGATACAATTTGCGCTTAAAGAAACCGGTAGTTGGCAAGGTGAAGTCTTGCATATAAAAAAGGATGGCACACGGTTTTGGTGTCAGGTTGTTATCTCTACATTTAAGCACAACAACTATGGGACGGTGTGGGTTGCAATTCATCAGGATATTACAAAGAGAAAAGAAGCGGAGAATCAGGCATTGGAGGTCGGACAACGGCTCCTGGCGATAATTGACAATTCGCCAAATATGATATTTTTAAAGGACACAGAAGGAAAGTATCTTCTTGTAAACAGCCAGTTTGAGAAACTCTGTAACATCACAAGGGCGGAGGTTATCGGGAAGACCGACTACTATCTGTCACCCACAGATGTTGCCGACGCTTGCAGAAAAAGCGATAACGATGCTTTAACCAGCTTAAAACCGGTGCAGTCTATCGAAAGCTCACCCGGTGAAGACAACGTAATTCATGTCCTCCTCTCAACAAAGTTTCCAATCTTTGATGCAAGCGAACAAGTCTGCGGCGTATGCGGTATCTCAACCGACATAACAGAACTTAAAAGAAACGAGGAGATAATCAAATTGGAGCTTGCCTTAAAAGCCTCTTTTGCAAAGGTCTCCGAGGCTCTGTTGAATCCTGAACTGGATAAATACGACATATCAAAACTGGTGTACGAAGAGGCACGGTTACTTACGGGAGCTAAACACGGCTACGCAACAATTATCGAACAGGAGACGGGCGATGCCGTCTCTGCCAACCTGACCAATATGCTGGGCACCGAATGCAGGGTTACAAAAAATGATCCTGCGCGCTTTCCAAAAGGACCTGATGGCTACCCAGCCTTGTGGGGGCATTCTCTGAATACTAATGAAAGTTTTTACACAAATGACCCCAAAAGCCACCCAGCCTTTAAAAATTGTGCACCGGTAGGGCATGTCCCGATTGAGCAGTTCTTATCTGTACCTGTATTATCTGGTGACAATCTCATCGGACAGATTGCCCTTGCCAATCCACAACGGGATTTTAACGACTGTGATCTTGAGATAATAACGCGCCTTGCCTCTCTTTACGCCATCGCACTGGAGCGCAAGAAAATGGAGGAGGCCTTAAGAAAAAGCGAAGACCTCTTTAAAACATTAGCGACCGTTGCACCTGTCGGTATCTACCAATCAGACGCCAAAGGGCAGGCAATATATGTAAATGAGCGATGGTGCGATATGACCGGCATGACAGTGGAGGAATCCCTTGGCAATGGCTGGGTCAAGGCCGTCCACCCGGACGACTTAAGCCTTGTCACAGAGGAATGGCGCCGGTCGGTTTCAACCCTTGTGAGTTTCAAATCCATACACAGATTCAGACACACAAACGGCAAAATCATATTGGCCTACGTACTTGCGCATACGTATTGCGACAAACACGGCAACTATGCCGGTTACGTCGGTGCCATCATGGATATGACCGAGCAGATGGGTATAAGCCAATTTATGGCTGCCTCCACTGCCATGAGCGATATTTATTTGGGTTTAGGACCCAAGGGTGGAGTGCCTCTGCTTACGAATGATTCGCCTCTGGCGGCATTAATTGACCTGCGCAGCATGGAGCGCATTTTGCTGAATTTCACAAATATCATCGGGATACCTGCCGCCATTATAGACCTGGAGGGTAAGGTACTCGCATCAACTCCTTGGCAGCGTCTATGTACCGGGTTTCATAGAATCAATGAGAAAACCTGCGAGCGCTGTATAGAAAGCGACACATCGCTGGCACTCAGCATGCAGCAGGGTAAAAAGGTCGCCATATACAACTGCCGCAACGGCTTGACGGACGCAGCAGCGCCCATCATCGTCAATGGACACCATATGGCTAACCTGTTCATTGGACAGTTTTTGCGCTCTAAACCGGACGAGGAGTTTTTTCGCCGTCAGGCAATTGAATTTGGGTTTGACGAGGCCCAGTACCTTGACGCATTGAAGGAGGTACCTATCGTGCCGGAGGAGAAAATCCAGCACATTCTTAGCTTCATGGAAACCTTTGCCAGCATGATTATATCTACGGCTGAGGAAAAACTGCATCTGCAGGGTGAAGTCTTAAAGAACATTGAACAGGAGCGGCTGCTTATTCAGCAAAGCAAGATGGCAGCAATGGGTGAGATGATTGGATTAGTAGCGCATCAGTGGAAGCAGCCGCTAAACGCTGTAGGGATAACCATACAGGATTTGAAAGATGCTTATACCTATGGTGAAGTTGATGATAAGTATATAGATAACTTAATCGGTTCAACGATGAAGCAAATCAACTTTATGTCAAAAACTATCGATGATTTCAGAAACTTCTTTGTACCTTCAAAGGAAAAAATCCTGTTCAATATAAAAATAAACATTGAAGAACTGTTATCAATGTTTGCACACGTTTTCGGTAAAAGTGATATAGATGTTTCTGTGGAAACCGGCCAGGATGCATTACTGCTTACAGAGGGTTACCCTAATGAGTTTAAACAGGTGATACTAAATATTTTAAATAACTCAAAAGATGCAATCGTGGCAAGAAAGAAATTTTATTTTGAAATCAAAGGGAGCATATTAATAAGTATTGGCACTAATGAAGACAAATCAAAAATCATAGTCTCAATAAGGGATAATGGTGGAGGGATCCCTGATGAGATGATAAGGAAAATCTTTGAACCCTATTATACAACTAAAGGAGCCGAGGGAACCGGTATTGGGCTTTACATGTCAAAAACGATTATAGAGACTAATATGGGCGGTAGTTTAACGGTCAGGAATATTGATGGTGGAGCAGAGTTTGTGATAAGTCTGGATGTTTATAAACCTGACAGTGGCGGTACTAAACAATGAGTAACACATAAATGAACATTTTAAACGATTATAAACCGTATGAAGATTTAACTGAGTTAAATAAATGCAGAAACTTGCTTGATACGGTTGGTAAAGGTACTTTAGAACGAATAGCAAAAGGTTATCTTGATTTACTTGAGACATCGGCAGCAATTTACGAGGTGGACGGCAGTTACGCAACAGCTCTTTTTTCATCCGGTTACTGTAAATTAATGGACAGGGCATCGAGAAAGCTATGCGATACTTCTGATAATGCAGAAGCCCTTGCTTGCGGTAAATGGTTGTGTCACCAGTCATGTTGGAGCAATGCCTCAAAAATTACAATTGAAACAGGGGCACCTTATGATTTAAAGCCATGTGAGGGTGGAATAAACATCTATGCGGTTCCGATAAAAGCATTTGGAAAAGTTATCGGTTCAATAAACTGCGGATATGGCTCACCACCGCCAGATGATATGACTCTTTGTGAATTAGCCAATAAATATCACATTAATAAAGAAACACTGACAGAGATTTCAAATGAATATGAGGCCAGACCTGAGTATATTGTTAAAGCTGCCAAAAAGCACATATTATTAGCCGCTGAGTTAATAGGCGAAATATATGAGCGTAGTGTTTTGGAGAGGAAAGCATTAGAGAAAGAAGAGCAATTCCACACTGCCTTTGAATTTAGCACAATTGGAATAGCAATAACATCCCCGACAAAGGGTTGGATAGAAGTAAACAACGAAGTATGCAGGATGCTTGGCTATTCTAAGGATGAGTTAAGTGGTATGACATGGGTTGAAATCACACATCCTGGCGACCTCAAATCAGACATAACACAGTTTAACCGCGTGCTTGCCGGTAAGATGGACGGCTACAGTCTGGACAAACGTCTTATCCGCAAGGACGGTTCTGTCATATACACAACACTGTGGGTTAATTGTAAACGCAGAGACGACGGCGCTATCGATTATTGTGTAGCCCTGCTTCAGGATATAACCGAGCGTAAAAAGATAGAACAAGAGCGAGAGCAATTCCACAAATTTTTTAACAGCTCCGATGATTTGATGGTGATAGCTGATCCAAATGGAGCCTTCAAAAGTATAAATCCTGCCTGCACAAAGGTTTTGGGTTATTCCGAGGCGGAACTTTTGTCAAAACCATTTATTTATTTCGTTCATCCTGATGACCGGCAATCTACATTGGATGAAATGGCAATGCAGATTCAAAGGGGCTATTTGCTGGACTTTGAAAATCGCTACATATGCAAAAACGGTTCCTTTCGTTACCTGTCCTGGCACGCAAGCTATATTGCAAAGGAGGGAACCACCTATGCCACAGCTCGTGACATTACTGACTTTAAGATACTTGAAGCTGACCTGATAAAAACAAACACGGAAAGAATAAGATTAGAAGAGCAAAGCAAAACAATTTTAGCCACAACTATTGAAGGTTTTTGGATGCTAGATGTAGCAGGAAATCTGATACAGGTAAATGAAGCATATTGTAATATGACAGGATACACACAACAAGAATTGTTACAAAAGGGAGTAGGCGACTTTGAAGTTATAGAAACTCCTGAAGAAATAACAAAACGAATAACGAAAATAATGGAAACCGGGGTAGATAGATTTGAAACTAAACACAGGTGTAAAAATGGCGGGATTATAGATGTTGAAGTGAGTGTTAATTTTATTAAAAGCGATAACGTAATGTTTTCATTTATAAGAAACATAACACAACGCAAACAAATAGAAGATGAAATAAAGACAATAAACGTGAACTT
>JADFYB010000037.1:0-1510 GCA_015233245.1 Nitrospirota bacterium
TGAAGCAATTACTTCACTGTTTTTACACTCTGAAAAAACACTTGTCACGGCAACAACCGGAGCTATCGGCAGTACTTTTGCTGCCGCAGCCCCAGTCAACATAATACTGGCTGATTGTATGATTAAACACGGGACTGTTCCTCCCTCGATTAACTCAACCCCAGTTGACGAGAGGATTAAGTTTAACTTTGTAACCGGTGAACCAATTACCGCTAAAATCAATACCGTCCTCATAAACTCCCTGAGTTACGAGGGGCATGCCTCATCAATTGTTGTGCAAAGGTGCGTATGAGATTTTTATACTACGACAGGGTATTAAACATCGAAAAGGGTAAGGAAATAACCGGAGTGAAAACTTTTTCGCTTTCCGAGGAGTTTTTCCGGGGACATTTTTCTAAAAGGGCAGTGATACCAGGAGTTATCTTTGTTGAGGCAATGGCTCAGCTTTTAGGTTGGCTGATTATATATTCAAATGATTTTAACCTTTCAGCCATAATGACAATTGTAGAGGGCGCTAAGTTGCCGGTAAATGTCCGCCCAGGGATTAGTGTTGTGATACGGGGAACTATCGTCTCTGGCTCCAAAAATGATACCATGGGACATGCCCAGGTTTTTCATGAAGGTAATGAAATCGCCCGCATAGACAGGATTCTCTTTAGCCATTTCCATAAGACTGACAAAGACGAGCTGATAAAACGGTTTTGCTATTACAGCGGGTTTAATACCGATGAGATTAAGAAGATGTCTGTAATATAAAGCTTTATTACCATATAATTTTTTTATTACTTGCCCTTTTAACTGAAATATACTATATTATACGCTGAAAAGAAGTAATCAGTACAAACGTGATAGAAAGCGAGGGACTAAAATTGCACTACTTTGATTACAAAAATAACCGGTTGCATGCTGAGGACGTGGCGCTGGAGACGTTGGCTGAGACCTACGGCACTCCCCTCTACGTCTATAGCCACAAAACCCTATTAAGACATTTTAAGGCATATGATACGTCTTTTAAGGATTTTCCTCATATAATATGTTTTGCAATTAAGGCTAACTCTAATGCCGCAATTCTTAAGTTATTTGCCAATGAGGGGGGTGGGGCGGATGTTGTCTCAGGCGGTGAGCTCTATCGTGCAAAAGCCGTAGGGATAACATCTGAGAAAATCGTCTATGCCGGTGTCGGTAAGAAAGAGGACGAAATCGCTTATGCACTGAACGAGAATATTCTGATGTTTAATGTGGAATCGGAGCAGGAACTTGCAGCTATTGACAGGGTTGCCTCAAATTTGGGAAAACGCGCTCGGGTTGCACTCAGAATTAATCCCGATATTAACCCCCAGACGCACCCATATATTTCAACCGGATTAAAGAAAAATAAATTTGGTATTCCATATGAAGGAGCACTTGAGTTTTACAAACAAGCGTCAAAACTTAAAAACATAGAGGTGGCAGGAATTCACGAACATATCGGTTCACAGATTATCAACATAACTCCGTTTCTTGATGCTCT
>JADFYB010000037.1:1610-3551 GCA_015233245.1 Nitrospirota bacterium
ATATGCGAATCCAGTGATTTTGTCGGTAAAGACAGAGAAATCCAAAGTTTTGAGCCCGGTGAGTTTGCCGCCATTATGAGCGCAGGAGCTTACGGCTCTTCAATGAGCTCGAATTATAACAGCAGAACAAGAGCTGCCGAGGTCCTTGTAAGCGGATCTGAACACTACCTTATTCGCCAAAGAGAAAACTACGAAGACCTTGTCCGCAACGAGAAAATCCCGGACTTTTTGAAATAACACACGGTGCATAACTAATGAAAGTTAAATTTACTAAAATGCACGGACTCGGTAACGATTTCGTGCTCTTTGATTTAATAAATAACAAAGAGCTTATGTCTATAACTACCCTGCAATGGAGCGACTTATCAAGGAAACTCTGCGACAGGCGGTTTGGCATAGGAGCTGATCAGATGTTATTACTCTCTGAAGCTGACAACGTTGACTTTTTTATGCGGATTTTTAATTGCGACGGATCAGAGATCGAAATGTGCGGAAACGGCATCAGATGTTTTGCTAAGTATGTATGGGATACCGGACTGTCAGAGAAAGACACTCTAAGCATTGAAACTCTTGCAGGAATTATTAAACCTAAAAAAGCAGGGATCATGGTCAGTGTTGATATGGGAATGCCAGAATTTGAAGGCAGGAAAATTCCTGTTGATATGGATGGTAAAGTTATTGACCACCAGCTTGATGTTGACGGCAAAGTGTTTATAATAAACTGTGTATCTATGGGTAATCAGCACGCAGTTATTTTTGTGGATAATGTTGACTCTTATCCGGTTGAGAAATATGGCAGCTTGATAGAGACTAACAAATTTTTCCCAAAAAGAACCAATGTTGAATTTATAGAGGTGCTAAACAGAGATGAGATAAAAATGCGGGTGTGGGAACGCGGTGCCGGTGAGACGCTCGCCTGCGGTACGGGAGCGTGTGCATCGGTTGCAGCAGCAGTCCAAAAAGAATTAACAAACAGAAGAATGCTTGTACATCTCAGAGGCGGTGAGTTGGACATAACGTGGGATGAAGTTAGCGGTCATATCTCTATGACAGGCCCCGCAGTTACCGTATTTACCGGTGAAATTGATATTGAAATCTAATAACAGGAGGATAACATAATGTTTACAGGCTCAATCGTAGCTATAGTAACGCCTTTTAAAAACGGCAAATTTGATGAAAAAGCTTATGGTGATTTAATTCAGTGGCATATAAAAGAAGGTACATCTGCTATTGTTCCATGTGGGACAACCGGAGAGTCTGCAACCCTTGAATATGACGAGCACTACAGGGTTATACAGGTGGCAATTGAGGCTGCAAATAAAAAAGTCCCCATAATTGCCGGCACAGGTGCTAACGCCACAGAAGAGACAATAAAGATGACAAAAGAAGCTCAAAAGCTCGGAGCAGACGCCTCTTTACTTGTTTGCCCATACTACAATAAACCCACTCAGGAGGGGCTATATCGCCACTACAAAGCCGTTGCTGAGGCTGTTGATATTCCTATAGTGTTATATAACGTTCCAGGCAGAACAGCTCTAAACATGCTGCCTCAAACTGTGGCAAGACTTGCTGAAATCAAAAACATTGCGGCTATCAAAGAAGCCACAGGCGACATGAAACAGGTCAGCGAGGTGATACGCCTGTGCGGAGATAAGATAACCGTAATATCCGGTGATGACTTTACTACTTTTCCGCTAATGATGCTCGGCGGTAAGGGAGTCATATCAGTGACAGCTAATGTTATGCCAAAAGCTGTGGCAGATATGTGCGCGTTAACAGCAAGTGGCAAAATTGATGAGGCACGTGCCATTCACTACAAACTCGATATTCTTAATGCCGCCATGTTTATTGAAACTAATCCCATACCGGTTAAAACAGCTCTTGCTATGATGGGCAAAATTCAGGAGGAGTTCAGGCTTCCACTCTGTGAGATGTCTAAAC
>JADFYB010000037.1:3651-5249 GCA_015233245.1 Nitrospirota bacterium
TTTATAGTCTCCTCTTTTGCCTTAACAAAGTCAAGCTCCTCCACGTACTTTTTTACAAGCTTTATTTGTCGTCTGCTTACAGCTCCCTGAAGTTGTAGCATTACAGGTTCTACAATCTCGGGGTTGTATGCCTCAAAAGATTTCAATAATCTAAAGATAATCTCTTTTACTGCCGGAATATCCAATTTGCCATATTTTTCCTCTGCAGGCTCCTCAATCATCTGTCCTATATTGTGTATAGAGTCAGTAACTTTTGCAAGCAGTTCTCTAAGCTGGGCGATTTGCCTCCTGGCTCCACCTATATTTCGCCCTTTCAATAACTGCGACAGTTCCCTAACTACCGGATACACATCCGTAAGCGATAATATTCCTGTAAGACCGGTTAGGGAGTGTACAATGGTATAGGCAGCTTCAATCTCATCATTTTCCATTAACGACACTATTTTTTCCGCTGCATCGCCATACTTGTCGGAAAAACCTACCAGTGCTTTCTGATAAGTCTTAACGTCTTTCCAGACACTTATTCCCTTATTCATATCTATGCCGTCAACTGACGGTAATTGCAAGTCTGTCTCTGACCCGCTGTAAGGCTCGGTGTAAACCTCTCCAACTCCCTCCGGCACAACTGTTTCCATTATTGACAGTAGTTTCTCTATGTCTATGGGTTTATCAACCACAGCATCCATGCCTTTTGCGATGTATGCCGTCTTTTCCTCAGCCAGCACGCCGGCAGTAAGTGCGATAATTGGAATACCCCTGTTTGCGGATGACTGCATCTGCCGGATTAGACGGGCTGCTTCGAAGCCATCCATCACAGGCATCTGAATATCCATAAGAATAAGGTCAGGCATATTACGTTTAAAACACTCCACGGCCTCAAGTCCGTTGCTGGCTGCAATAACCGTGTGTCCATATTGCTGAAGGCGTATTTGTAATAAAATAATGTTTTCCGCTATGTCATCCGCTATAAGTACTTTAAATCTGCGTTTTGAACGATGCACGATGCGGTTATCAGTGGTATGCTTTAGTGGTGCAAAAGATTTTTTCATTTTGACGGTAAAGTAAAAAGTGCTCCCAACTCCAGAGTCACTCTCCACCCAGATTCGTCCTTTCATAAGGTTTACAAGTTCTCTGCTTATAGTAAGCCCAAGACCTGAACCGCCATACTTTCTGGTTGTAGAGCTATCGGCCTGAGTAAATCTCTCAAATATCACTTCTTTTCTGTCAGCGGCAATTCCAATTCCTGTGTCTTTTACTGAAAAGATGAGATTTACGTAGCCATCGTCATCGTGCCCATCTAAAAGACTAAGAGTAACGTCAATTCCGCCCTCAGTTGTGTATTTTACGGCATTACCCGTCAAGTTGACAATTACCTGCCTAAGCCTTGCCGGATCACCATTTAATACCCTCGGCACATCTGATGAAATGTTGTAATTAAGCGAAAGCCCCTTCTTTTTGGCAATCACTATAAACATATCACACGCATCCTCTATGACAGTTTTAACTGAGAAATCAACACTTTCAAGTTCCAATTTGCCGGATTCAATTTTCATAAAGTCCAGTATTTCGTTAATTATGGTCAAGAGAGAATTGGCAGC
>JADFYB010000037.1:5349-21078 GCA_015233245.1 Nitrospirota bacterium
TAATTTTTTCTTTAAATAAAAAAAACGGAGCAGCCAAAAAAGAAATTCCCTCCACATATCGTGCAGCAACCCATAGTTCAGCTGCCACACCCGCGCTCTGAGTATGTATTACGTTCATGCCCATATACGTAAGCGTATTGAGAGTGTCAAGAATACCCAGAAAGAGATATGTTATTCCGATGAAAAACAGATAGTTATTTTTCATATAACGGCGGGTATTGTAAGAAAGAGTAAAGGTACTAAAAGCTATAACAATACTAAAAAGCTCAACAAACGTATGGAACACAAGATAGCCAAACAAGCTGCTCAGATACAAGGCTGAGAGTATAAATACCCATAATAAAGATGTCCTCAGCACACTTGAGGTATCATCTAATTTTTGTACATAATGGTCTGTCATAAATCGCTCGCTTTTGCCGAATCTTAACCCAGGATTACATGCAGCTTTATTGTATCATAAGATGTGGAATTTTAATTCTGAAAGACAACTCAAAAATCGTAAAACCTTGCCATGTCTTTGACGCTGAGCTGTCCTGGAGCGGTGGATGTTTCTATTGAGGCAAACGTAAAAAGACTACCTATTAAGGGAAAAAACACACGGGAGGCCATACCAATCTTTCCCATAGCTATACACGCTATGCCTGACTCCCTGTGTTTTATTGTGAAATCGGCAAGAAGCGCAACATCATCAGTTGTATTTGCCATAAGAGCCATCTTAGTTATATCAGCGCCTGAAGTTAGTGATTTTTGAAGCAAAGACTCAAGCACATCCAAAGGTGGCGTCTTTATAAAATCATGAAAAGAGGCTATCAGAGGGATTCCTCTTTGGTTAGCTGTATTTAAAACATCATGAAAAATACCGGAGTTTAACTCTACGTCAACGGCATCTGCACATTGGGCAGCCGCAGAAAATATCTCTATTCGCCTCTTGTCACTGATCTTAACAGCACCTCCCTCCTCAAACGCACGGCAGGTAGCAATAACAGGGATTTTAAATTTACTCTTTGCCTCGATAAGCGCAGCCTCGATATAATTATCCGATAAATTTGAAAACATATCTATTCTAAGCTCTATCACAGAGGCTGGTCTTACGTCTGTTATGCTCTTTATGCCGTTATCCGTAAGAGGCACAACAATAACAGGCTTCTCAGCCAGTCTAAGATTCCCTATTTTTATGTCTTTCATAGCTCCTGATGAACTCTCCGAAATCCTTAATTTTTAAAAGATTTTTATCCACAGATGGACGCAGATTTTCACAGATTGATATCTGCGTCCGTCTGTGTAATCTGCGGATTATATCTTTTTAAGAGTTCCTTACTCTATGAAACTTTTTTCTCAATAGCTGTAAGTAATGAAATTATCTCCTGACTCATCGGTCCAATGTTGGCAAACTGCTCCTCAGCACCAGCTGCGTTGCCGGAGTGCTTCAGCCTTACTATATCTTTAACTAACGAATGGAGTTCCTCATGGATTTTTTCAAGGTTCACCATCTCAGGTAAGTGACCAAATGAGGAAATTCCCTTTGAGTACAGCCACTTACCAAGATCACAGTCTTTATGAGAAACTGCTTGTGACTCGGTGAGACTCTCCTTGCCGTCAAGGAAATCTCTTAGCCTGCTTTTCCATGCAAGGTGTTTACTTCTTGCGTTGGAAAAGTCAAACGATACTTTTACAGTGCTGTGTTCGTCATTATGAGTCAATTGTATTGATCTGGTTGGTCTGGCTAAAGGTTTCCTTTCAAAAGCAATGCGTGGTGATGGCGTGTGTTTCTTTACTGTATTTCTGCCGGAACCGGTAACTCCTGTATGTCCTGTTTTAAAAAATGATACGGCACTTTGTAGCTTATCGGCTTGAGACGAAAGCTCCTCGGAGGTTGACGCCATCTCCTCTGAAGCAGAAGCGTTTTGCTGGATTATCTGGTCAAGTTGTGATATTGCCTTATTTATCTGTTCTGCCCCTATGTTTTGTTCATTACTGGCAGCGCTTATCTCTTGCACCAGCTCTGCAGTCCTTTGAATATCCGGCACCAACTGTTTAAGCATAGCGCCTGCTTTCTCTGATACCTGAACAGTCGTTGTTGACAGGGTGCTTATTTCACCAGCGGCTTTTTGGCTTCTTTCTGCAAGCTTTCTCACCTCTGAGGCTACCACTGCAAAGCCCTTTCCATGTTCTCCGGCTCGTGCTGCCTCAATTGCCGCATTAAGCGCTAACAAATTAGTTTGACGCGCGATTTCCTCTATAATAGATATTTTACTTGCAATCTCTCTCATAGCGATAACCGCCTCATCAACAGCCTTTCCGCTTTCAAGCGCATCCTGTGAAGCCTTTCCTGACATCCGCTCTGTCTGGTGAGCGTTGTCAGCGTTCTGTTTAATATTAGAGGCCATCTCCTCCATTGATGAGGAGACCTCTTCAACTGAAGCCGCCTGCTCTGTTGCCCCCTGGGAAACTTGTTGGGCGCTTGAGCTTAACTCACCACTACCGGAGGAAACGTTGTCTGCTGCAACTCTCACAGTTGATATAACTTCTTTTATACTGTCCACCATGTTTTTCATGGCACTAAGTAGTTGACTGACTTCATCCTTGCCGTCAACTTCTATTGTCAACGTTAGATCTCCCTCTGCCAGATGATTAGCGGCTTTGAGACCTTTTTGCAACGAACTTGTGATGTTGCGGATTATAAACGTAGCTGTTAATAACGACAAGAACATTATTGCTATAATAACTACTATAGTTGCGTTTCGTGTAGTATTATACTTTTGATTTCCTTTGGTTTGAAGTTCTGTAATTGAGGCAGACTGCTTCTCCTTGATATATTTTACGATTGCATCAATGCTGTCGGTAGGAGCTCTGTCAATACCCTTTACAAGTTTATCTACAATTTTGTAACTTTCTGGATTATTTGAATCATAACTTTTAAGGGCCTCCTTGTATTTAACACCAAGCTCGCCGTGCACTTTCAACGCCTCGTCAACCATCGTTGACGAAAGGCCCAGAGTTTCCATAATCTTTTTCAACTGCTTCAGATTTTCTTGTACAGTTTCCTCTTGTTTAACAAAACCGGCACTATATTTCTTAAATGCCTCTGGATCACTGCCCCTTATCAGAAGATCTTTCCATTCCTGAACCTGTTTTTTGAATGTAACCTGGGCTTCTCTGGCAGTATCAACACCATCCGAAAAAACTTTAGCCTTATCCAAACCAGTTTTCATCATGCCGTCCATAGAAGCGGTATTATTCATCCCGTAAAAGCCTATACCTATTGTAAGCAAAGAAATAAACAAAACGAGCATGTACAAACGCGTAGAAATCTTTAAATTTTTTACCACCATAACCCTCCTGTGCTATTTATATCTACCCACCTATTCAGTACACATTGTAAGGCAATTATTTTTAAATGTCAATTCATTTTTAACCTGTAGTATTAAAATGTAGTTCTATGACTTAAGATACTCTCATCATCAATATCATGCAACTTTTTTCTCAATAGCCGTTAGCAATGAAATTATCTCCTGACTCATCGGTCCAATGTTGGCAAACTGCTCCTCAGCACCAGCTGCGTTGCCGGAGTGCTTCAGCCTTACTATATCTTTAACTAACGAATGGAGTTCCTCATGGATTTTTTCAAGGTTCACCATCTCAGGTAAGTGACCAAATGAGGAAATTCCCTTTGAGTACAGCCACTTACCAAGATCACAGTCTTTATGAGAAACTGCTTGTGACTCGGTGAGACTCTCCTTGCCGTCAAGGAAATCTCTTAGCCTGCTTTTCCATGCAAGGTGTTTACTTCTTGCGTTGGAAAAGTCAAACGATACTTTTACAGTGCTGTGTTCGTCATTATGAGTCAATTGTATTGATCTGGTTGGTCTGGCTAAAGGTTTCCTTTCAAAAGCAATGCGTGGTGATGGCGTGTGTTTCTTTACTGTATTTCTGCCGGAACCGGTAACTCCTGTATGTCCTGTTTTAAAAAATGATACGGCACTTTGTAGCTTATCGGCTTGAGACGAAAGCTCCTCGGAGGTTGACGCCATCTCCTCTGAAGCAGAAGCGTTTTGCTGGATTATCTGGTCAAGTTGTGATATTGCCTTATTTATCTGTTCTGCCCCTATGTTTTGTTCATTACTGGCAGCGCTTATCTCTTGCACCAGCTCTGCAGTCCTTTGAATATCCGGCACCAACTGTTTAAGCATAGCGCCTGCTTTCTCTGATACCTGAACAGTCGTTGTTGACAGGGTGCTTATTTCACCAGCGGCTTTTTGGCTTCTTTCTGCAAGCTTTCTCACCTCTGAGGCTACCACTGCAAAGCCCTTTCCATGTTCTCCGGCTCGTGCTGCCTCAATTGCCGCATTAAGCGCTAACAAATTAGTTTGACGCGCGATTTCCTCTATAATAGATATTTTACTTGCAATCTCTCTCATAGCGATAACCGCCTCATCAACAGCCTTTCCGCTTTCAAGCGCATCCTGTGAAGCCTTTCCTGACATCCGCTCTGTCTGGTGAGCGTTGTCAGCGTTCTGTTTAATATTAGAGGCCATCTCCTCCATTGATGAGGAGACCTCTTCAACTGAAGCCGCCTGCTCTGTTGCCCCCTGGGAAACAGTGTTGGATGTCCCGCTTAACTCACCGCTGCCAGAGGATACATTTTCTGCTGATGCACTTACATCTTCGATAACTCCTTTAAGCTTTTCAACCATTGTGTCCATTGCTGTCAGCAATAGTCCTGTTTCATCCTTACCGGTAACATCTATGGCTAATGTTAGATCGCCATCAGCTAAACTGTTAGCAACATGCACGGCCTTACTTATCGGTTTTACTATACTACTAATTATCCACCATGCAAATCCAAGTGAAAGTAGCAGACACAATATCACTGCAGTTATTGATAATGTACGGGAATGAGAATAAGTTTTCTCATTGTCAGCTTCCAATTCTTTTGCCACGCGTTTTTGCAGTTTTACCAAATCATCAACACTTGCTTTAGCCTGAGCGTATAGAGGCAAAACGGTTTTAACAACAAACAGGTTGGCATCGTTAAATTTCCCCTCTTTTAGATATGTTGCACATGGTTTTAACCCCTCATTAACAAACTTTGTTCTGGTTTCTAAAAACTTCTTTGCCAGTTCGCTTTCCTCTGGAGTTAGGTTTGCAGCCATATACTCTTTCCATATTTTAGAGATATCCTCGATATTTCCATCAATTTTATCAGTGTGTTTTGTTATGGGGTGGTCAGCGTTATGAACTTTGCTTACCTCTATGTTAGGGTCATGAAACGAGGCAAGGAGCAACTGCTGCACATTTTCACGCATCTTGTCATTTATTGCCGCTAACTGCTCAAGAGGCACCATTCTGTTAGTATACAAGCTGTAGAAATTAGCATTAATGCTTTTTGAAGCATGTACTCCCATAAGGCTAAGAGCAATAAGTATAACAGACATGAAACCCACAAGCAAAAACAGCCTGGTACTGATTCTTAGATTTTTAAACATTTTTTATCCTCCACAGTTTAATCTAAACACTATTTTACGTAACTACCCTTTTCAGTTTGAAACACCCGCTAAACAACAATTGTTTCACGTTCTGCCGCCTCAAAAATGCTAACATTTCTATTTAACCATTTGCAAATTATTCAATAAAAAATTTTTTCTTTTTTATCATTGTTCTGATATACTACAGGTTCGATGGATATTTCACACAAAATGTATACGGATTTTAGCAACTTAAGAAATCTTGCATATTTTAATGTTTGCTAAACGTGAATTTTTGATACAACCAGCTAAGAGATTCTTAGCGGATGTAAAAAACAACAGATATATGCTCTGGTGCCTCGTTGTGAGAGACTTTAAAAGCCGCTATACGGGGTCTTTCATAGGTTTTTTCTGGGCGGTCATTCAACCCATTGTAACAGTTGTTACATATACTTTTGTGTTTTCTTTTGTCCTAAAGGTTAGGTTAGGGCCAGCTGCAGGGTCGCAGAATTTTGTCTTGTGGCTTCTCTGCGGATTATCGCCGTGGTTGTTTTTTTCTGAAAACCTCATACGCTCTGTCGGCATCCTCAGTGAAAATAAAAATTTGATAACTAAAAGCCTTTTCCCATCAGAACTGTTACCTTTTAGCATACTGCTTTCCAATCTTGTTAATCACCTCATAATGGGAGTTATAATTGTAATAGCCGTCCTGATTTATCAAAAAAACATTACCTCGTTGTTTTTTTATTTTCCGGTTTATCTTTTTTTCCTAAGTCTCGCCTCTTTGGGAATCAGTTGGCTTATATCAAGCATTAACGTTTATGTTAAAGATATTGGACAGATTATCATCGTGCTAATTAACCTTTGGTTTTTTTATACACCTATCGTATATGAGCCGTCTATGGTGCCGGCTAATATGCAGTTTTTTTTGAAACTGAACCCTATGTACTTTGTAGTGGATGGTTATCGCCTTGCATTCCTTGGTTTAGAGCATCCGCAATGGAAAGGTATGCTTGTTGTTGGAGTGACAAGTGTTTTTATTACTATTTTGGGAGCTCTTGTGTTTAAACGCCTGAAACTTGATTTTGCTGAATTACTGTAGGGACGACAGTGCATGGATAAAGCAATATCTGTCATAAATATCAGCAAAAAATACAGGATTTTTTCATCTCCGCGTGACAGACTAAAAGAAATGTTTCATCCTTTTGCTAAAAAATACCATCATGAGTTTTGGTCTTTAAAAAATGTTTCTTTTGATGTGCAACGTGGAGAGGCGGTAGGAATTTTAGGTAGAAACGGCTCTGGTAAAAGCACACTTCTTCAGATAATTTGCAGCATTATAAGACCTACTGAGGGACAGGTTCAGGCCAACGGACGAATCTCTGCACTGCTTGAACTTGGTGCAGGATTTAACCCGGAGTTTTCAGGCCGTGCTAATGTGTATATGAACGGAGCTCTAATGGGCTTTAATAAAGCTGAGATGGATGAGCGGATAGAGAGTATCGAAAAGTATGCGGACATTGGCGAATTTATTGACCAACCTATGAAAATATACTCAAGCGGTATGTTTATACGAGTTGCGTTTGCATGTGCAGTTAACGTTAAACCGGATATTTTGGTTGTGGATGAAGCACTTGGCGTTGGCGATATATTTTTTCAACAAAAATGCGTTAAAACTATAAGAGAAATAATTGGAAATGGCACTACCTGTCTGTTTGTGTCCCATGATCTTGAGTCAATTAGGAAGCTTTGTGACAGGGCAGTGCTGCTAAAAAACGGAGAGGTGGACTACATAGGGCAGTCTGTTGAAGCAGTAAGCCGGTATGCTGGATCCTTTGACCAAAAACGTTCTGTTAAAAAACGCTCTGTCAAACCTGTCTCTCAATCAACACCAGGGCTTATGAGCCATGACGAGATTATTGCCCACAATGTTATCCCAGAGGGTGCACCGCGTCACGGCACAGGTGGCGGTGCAGAAATAATTGCTCTTAGGGTTACAAACTCTGACGGACTTGATACACTTCAGGTGGACATGATGCAGTCGCTTATGTTTAACTTTCTGATTCGAATCAAGGAGCCGGTAACTGATATAAATGTTGCCGTTACACTGTTTGACAGGATGGCAAATTTCATCTTTGGTGGAGGGCCAAGACAGCTTGGAATGCGCCTTCCTGATATGGATCGCGGCGCTGTCTGTGTTGTTTGCATTGATATACAATTTACAATAAAACCTGGAGAATACACCTTTGGCGCAGGAATATCAGAGCCGACTTATAATTTTATTGACGAGGCATTCAGCCACGACAGAGTGGATTCCCTGGGACCTATCACCGTAACACAGGATCCCTCTGAAATGCTCCCCTTTCACGGTCTCACTAAGCTTCCGTTAAAGGTTTGGTTTTCAAAACCCTCTAATTCATCAAATGTGCAATTAACCAGCATTGATAACACACGCAGTGAGGCGCCATCAACTGCTACAAATCCCGACTTTGCATCAACCATATTTGAAGTATTTAAGAAATATCGCCCTAAAAAAATAATTGAAACCGGTACATATCTCGGCCATGGTTCTACTTCAATTATTGCCTCGGCTATTAAAGACACCGGACTTGATGATGCCCTATTTTACTCTATCGAGATAAACCCGGATTATTACAAAGCAGCAATTCAACATCTTACTGATAACAGCCTTATAGACAAGGTTAAGCTCTTAAACGGGCTCTCAGTACCACGAGTGTCTCTCCTTACAAAAGACGAAATAGAGGACAGATTTGTCAGAAATCTGCACTATTCTGGCATTTTTGTTGATTATATGGAATCTCAAAGAGCGGAAAGATATTTTAAGGAAACTAATTACCCTGACCTTACAGATGATTTACTTGGAAAGTGTCTTACAGAGTTTTCTTATATGCCAAACCTTGTGCTCCTTGACAGTGCCGCACATATAGGGTATGTGGAGTTTGAGTACTTGATAAAACGCCTGCTTGCTACTTGTGTAATAGTCTTATGTGATTGTTTTCACGTTAAACACTACAGCAGTTATCTTTACATGAAGACCGACCCCAGATTTGAATTTATTAAGGTTTCTGAAGATGGGTTTGGCTTTTGTGTAGTTGTGTTTACACCGTAGAGAGATAGTTTTGAATTTAATTCAGGCATTAAAAAATGCAAACAATGAGTATATCCTATGGGTCAGAACTGATTCTATAGGTGACTCAGTCCTGTCAATCACTATGCTTGATGAAATAAAAAAAGTGTACACGCACGTTAAGATAGCCGTGCTTTGTCAAAATAATATACGTGAACTTTATGAACCATGCCCTCATGTTGATCACATTATAACCTTTGATAAACAGAGAGCTTATGCTGACATTGCCTACAGGGACGATATAATCCTGAACTTACAACAACTTAATCCGCTTTTTGCCTTTAACAGTCAATACTCCAGAGAAAGTATCGCTGATATTTTTACTGTTCATAGCGGCGCTAAGTACATCGCAGGGTTTAACGGTGACACGTGCAACATAGAGGAAATTGAAAGGAACGCAAATAATGCTCTCTACACTGACCTGATAACATCTGACGAAACTCATAAGAGTGAACTTAATCGTTATGTGGATTTTCTCTCAGCTCTTGGAATAACTGTTAACTCTCTAAAGCCCCGTCTGTACACAACTTTTGATGACGAAAAAATAATCTTTGAAAAAATATATCATACTTTTGGATTAAAAGCACGCGAATTCATAGTGATTTTGCCATCTGCTCAGAGTTCTTACAGGATTTATCCCAGGTTCCTTGACGTAATGGAGGGACTTGCGGATTTTCCACTTATAATACTTGGTGGCACAGATATGGTTGATCTCGGCCGAAAACTCTCTGACGACTTTTCAGGCACCTGCTTTAACTTGTGCGGCACAACAACTTTAAGACAAACCGCAGCTCTGATCCGCAAAACAAGACTTGCAATATGTTCAGAATCTGCAGCAGCTCATATTGCCTGTGCCGTAGGCACCCCTAATGTAGTTATACTTGGCGGAGGCCATTTCGGCAGGTTTATACCATATTCTAATCTTACTTCTACCGTCTCACTACCCCTTAACTGCTTTGGCTGTGACTGGACATGCACTCATGAAGATTCCTTTCACTGCTTAAAAGATATTGAACCAAAGAGTGTCATCTATGCTGCAAGGTTGGCTCTTAATGGTATCTCCAAAAAACCTAAGATTTATCTGCAAAGCGACTTATCAAATTCGGAGGTATCAGCCTCTGATAACATTGGTAAATTTATCTCAGACGTTGATATTATAAATATATCTGAAAATGCCGATGATATTCACAACATACCAAATTCCTATGAAGCTGCTAAACAACATTTACCTAAGATAACCATTGTAACGCCATCTTTTAATCACGCGGCTTTTCTTGAGGAGTGTATTCTTTCTGTGATCTCAGAGGGTTATCCCAATTTGCAATACATAATAATTGATGGCGGCAGCTCTGACGGCTCTGTGGAAATAATTCGCCGGTATGAAAAATACTTGAGCCATTGGCAAAGCGCTCCTGATAACGGACAGTACGAGGCAATAAATGAAGGTTTTAAACTTGCTGACGGTGAGATTATGGGCTGGATTAACTCTGACGATAAACTTCACCCAGGAGCTCTCTGGACAGTGGCCATGGTTTTTACTGCTTGTGTGCATGTACAATGGATAATGGGCAGACCCACAGTGTGGGCAGCAAGCGGTAAATTAGCTAATGTTGTTGACCCTATCCCTCAGTGGTGCAGAGGGTACTATTTAGAAGGAAACATCGGACCCCCTCACATTCAGCAAGAATCAACCTTCTGGAGATCGTCGCTTTGGAAAGAAGCCGGAGGCTACATTGATACCACTCTTAAGTACGCAGGAGACTTAGAACTATGGTCAAGGTTTTTTCGATACGCCGGGCTGTATAGCGTGGATGCACTTTTAGGTGGCATTAGGTCTCATCCCAACCAAAAAACCTGGCAGGAGGGCATAAACCTATATAACGAGGAGGCAGAGCAGATTCTTACAAGGGAAAGAGAATTTTACAATAAATTTATGAAACCTCTCTTACCACCCCCTGAAATTATCATGCCTGATACTCTTAACAACATATCTAACAACATTATCACAAAAGATGACGAAACAGGCGAAAAGTCTCTAAAAATTCATGTCACGTTTTCAGGACTTGGCGCTGGCAACATTGGCGATGAGGCTATGATGCTAGGGTTCTTATCGCTTTACAAATTACCTGAAGGAACAACTATTGAGGTGTGGGACAAAAAAGAACCTGCTCTTAAAGTGTTTAAACAACGTTTTGAGTTTGTGGATTATACAGATACTGAAACTTGTCAGACACTCTGTCTTAATGCAGACTGTGTGTTTGTAGTTGGCGCCACAATTGTTACCGAGATGTTAAGTACCGATTGGCCTTTGAGAGTACTTGGAGACAAGTACGATTTCTGCACTACCCACGGCATTCCACTTCATGTTATCGGCACAGGAGTAGATATGATTTTTACCGAGGAGGCTAAAGGCCTTTTTTATAAAGGGTTTTACGGAATAAATACATGGACAGTCAGAAGTGAAAGAAGCCGTCGGGTTTTATTGGGCCTTGGTATAAATCCTGATAAAATCATTACTGCTGCTGATTTAGCATGGCATACTCCTATGGATGGTTTTGACCCTGACTGGGCAAAAAACTATCTTATCTCTTTAGGTATTGATGTGACAAGACCTCTTATAGGAGTCAACGTTGTCAATGAGAAATGGACAGATGCACAATATATTAAAGAGCAAATAGCAGAAGCCCTCGATGAATTGATTAAACAGCAAGGGCTTCAGATAGCATTTTTCTGTAATGAAACCAGAGAGGGTAAATATTACGACAAAGAAGCGGCACTTTCAGTTATAAGTTTGATGATAAACCCAGCAACCCTTGTTCCCAACACCTACTATACTCCCATACAGATGATTTCCATGCTTTCCTTTTGCCGTTTTACTATCTCATTTAGATACCATTTTACGGTTTTCAGCATCCTTGCCGACACTGTTCCAATTTCTGTCCTAAGAGGTGATAAACTAATTGAACTAGTTAATGAGTTTAATGGATTGCACACGGGACGGCCTGAAAACATTTCTAAAGTTAAAATACTTAACGCTCTTTCAAATGGCGAGCGGCTTTATGATAAGATAAAATTAACTCAAAAAACAGTAGTCAAAGGTCTGAGAGAAAGAGGGCTTTTAAATACAGCGTTTATCAAAAACCTTAATTCATATTCCTTTGGTAAAAGACACATTCTTAATAAAAACAAATCTAAACCTACTCCCCCATCTCTTTTATGGGTGAGGATTGATTCAATCGGGGATGCACTGCTTTCTATCGCTATGCTTTCAGAAATCAGAAAAAAGTATGATGGCTATAGGGTAATAGTTTTGTGCCAAAGTCATTTAAAAGAACTCTATGAGACCTGCCCATTTGTTGACGACATTATCACTATAAATAAGAATCAGGCAGCTCATGACGAGGTTTACAGAAACAGAGTAATTAAAGCTTTGCGAGACGCAAACCCAGTAATAGCACTAAATTCTCAGTACTCAAGAGAACAGCTTTCCGATTTTTTCACAATCGAAAGCGCAGCAAGAGAAAAAGTCGCTTTCTTTGGTGATTCTGGGAATCACCTCTCTGTCGACATACGTGAAAAAAACAACCTTGCTCATTCTAAAATAATTCAAATCTACGACAAAAAACTAAACGAGCTCAGACGCAACGAGCAATTTTTAGTATCGCTTGCAGTAAACACTGCTCCACTTACACCCTGCATGTGGTTAACTGAGGATGATGTGCGTTTTTGTGAAGAAATGTTTAACATGTATAATGTGCGTCCTGAAAAGTTGATAACTATTGCCCCTTCGGCTCAATTTAATTGTAAAGTTTATGACAGGCTCGATGAGGCATTAGACGGGCTCGATGATTATGATATCTGCCTCTTAGGCACTGATGACGCTGTACCTTTAGCTGAGAAAATTGAAAGCCGTTTTAAAGGCCGCGTATTTAATCTAACCAGTAAAACAACACTAAGACAAACCGCCGCATTGATAAAAAACTCCACCCTGTTTGTTGGTCCTGATTCGATGGCAGCACACATTGCCTGTGCGTTTGATATTCCAAACGTGGTAGTGCTGGGAGGTGGGCATCCTGGACGTTTCTTACCATATCATAAAACCACTACAGCTGTCTCTTTGCCGATTAATTGCTATGGCTGCAACTGGGACTGCAGATATGGCACATATTATTGTATAAAGAACATAAGACCTGCGACAGTTAATAATGCCATAAAAAAAGCTTTGTCTGAAGTTTTTGCTAACAAACAAAATAAACTCCCTGAGTGGGGTGTAACAACTGGCTGGCAGATGGATGAACTCAGAGCAGACAACCGCAAACCTGAGATAATCTTTGAGTCACCATCCCTCTGGGACACTAACATAAAAGTGCCACGGTGGAAACTGCCCGATGATTACATTAATTTAAATGAATTTAAAATATCATATACTAATGAAACTCCTAAGAAGAATAAGCACTTTACTTTTAACAAAACTCCTTATGAATTTCTTGTCACTGCTATCGTTTCAACTTATAAGTCAGAAAGATTCATAAGACAGTGTTTGACTGATTTATGCAACCAAACTATTTACAATCACCTTGAGATAATTGTACTTGATGCAAACTCTCCTGAAAATGAAAGGGCAATTGTTGCTGAGTTTCAGAAAATTCACTCAAACATTACCTATATAAGAACTGGAACCCGAATTGGCGTTTATAACGCATGGAATATTATGGTGAGACTTGCACAAGGTAAGTACATAACCCCGATGAGTACAAATGACAGGATAAGAACTGATGCGTATGAAATTCTTGCTGGGTATCTTGAAGAGTTTCCAGATGTGGCTCTTGTCTATGGAAACACATATAAGACAAAAAATCCAAACGACAGTTTTGACTCACACTCAATTCATAGTGAGTTTAGTTGGCAGGAGTATTCATACGAGGAGCTATTGCAGTGTAATATGGTAGGGCCTCATCCTATGTGGAGAGCCTCTGTACATTTAGAAACAGGACTTTTTGACGAAACCTTTGTTGCTAACGGTGATCAAGAGTTTTTCCTTCGCCTTGGCAGCCGGTATGCAATTATGAGTGTGCCTGAATATACAGGTCTATACTGGCTTGCTCCAGATGCCTTATCAATGGAGGGTAAAACACCTGAAACAGAGAGCGAACTAGCGCACAAAAAGTACCAACTAATGTATATTGAAAGAATGAGAGCAATATTGACAAACACGAATCGGCAAATTTATATTTGGGGTGCCGGAACTGCCGGTAAAATAACATTATCTATTTTATCACGACTTAACATCTTGCCAACAGCTTTTGTTGATAGTGACAAAAATAAGTGGGGCTCCAAAACTGAGGGTCTTACTGTTTATTCACCTGATGAAAAGGTAATAAACATAGATGAAACGTCACCTCGGCCTTTTATCATTGTTGCCTCGCTTTATTTCCGGGAGATACTCATAGAGCTTAAGCGCGCTGGATATATTAACAGAAATGACTTCTTTACCAATATCTATTCTATGAAATGGATATAGACGCTACAGATAATTTACAAGGAGAGTTACATTTTTAATATATCAGATATCGGGTTATTTGACACAAGGATTTTTTATGCAATAAACATAGGACTTAGAAATAATTTTTTTGACTCTGTAATGCCCTTTATTACATCAAAACCTTATATTTTTTTTATCATATATGTAATCATAATTCTTGTAATAAAAATCAGAAACGATTTAAAAAAACAAATACCAGTTGACATACAACCGTTTATTGAGATACTGACAATCCCTCTCTTAACCTTTATACTTACCGATTGGCTTACAAACATTGTCAGAGTTAATGTTGAAAGAATACGGCCATGTACAACTCTTTCAGATGTACACCTTCTTGTTGGATGCACACAATCGTATTCTTTCCCATCAGGCCACGCCTCTAATTCGTTTTCTTTTGCAATATCTTTGTTTTATTTTATGGCTGGACGTTTTAAAAAAATATGGCTAATTTATCCAATATTTATGGCAACTCTGATTTCATTTTCAAGAGTTTATGTTGGAGTCCATTATCCATTGGATGTTATCGGCGGTTTTTTCTCTGCCCTTGCAATAGCCTCTTTAGTTAACATGCTTTACAGGTCAGCTCAAACGTCATATAAAAAATCACCCTTTGAAACAATTTTATATTATTCACTATTAGTCATTAGCATATTCAGAATATATTATATTTTAGACGGCCCGCTTGATTTAAGCGCTGATGAAGCTTTGTACTGGGACTGTAGCAGACACCCTGAACTTAGCTATTACTCAAAAGGCCCGTTTGTTATGTATGTGATGTATGTCTTTACTCATCTGTTTGGTGTAAATGTTTTAGCTATCCGGCTGCCTGCTGTTATTTTTACTGCCCTTAGCAGTGTTTTTATTTTCAAACTTGTACGACTAATCTACGTGCCTAATATTGAAAATTACAGTACTAAAAAAATTTATGAAAAGAATGATTTTGTTGCCTTGTCATCAGCCCTAATTTTTCAGTTCATACCCTTGTTTGCAACATACGGAGTTGTTTTTACAATAGATCCACCTTTTGTATTTTTTTGGATTATTTCAATGTATCTTCTATACAAAGGAGCAGTGAAAGATAAAGGTGGCTGGTTTTTACTTGGTATGTGTGTTGGACTTGGACTTTCGGCAAAATATATTATGGGGTTTTTTTATATTTGCTCTTTTTTGTTTCTCATATCTACTGGCAGGGGCAAATTGTTAAAAACACTAAAACCATATATATCATTATTAATAAGTCTTTTATTTTTTAGCCCTGTAATAATATGGAATTATCAACATGACTGGGTAACTCTAAAACATACTGCAGGACATGCTCATCTTGCTGATGGCTTTACAATATCACCAATGAAGTTGCTTGAATTTATAGGTTCTCAGTTGGGTGTTGTTACTCCTGTTATTTTGATACTTATGTTTATATCAGTAATCAAACTTTACAGAAGCAACAGAAGCACTGAAAGTGGATTCCTTTTTTGGTTTTCAGCTCCTGTTTTCATATTTTTTCTTTTAAAAAGCATACAAGGAAAAGTACAGGCAAACTGGCCTATGACAGCTTATGTTACTGCACTTATAGC
>JADFYB010000037.1:21178-23549 GCA_015233245.1 Nitrospirota bacterium
CTCGGACGCAGGATGAGTGAGTATGACATGTGGCCAGACATTAACGAAAGCGCTACAAGGTTAATAGCACACAAGCCGGACTCAAAAATAAACGCTCTTTACGTTACAGATACCGCTGATGCTGTTAACCCAATAGTCTCACAATCCTTTGATAGATGTGAGCAGACTGTTTTTAACGCAACTGAACGTGGACAAACTCTCAGAACATATTCTATATTTAAGTGTTATCATTTTAAGGGAATAAACGAAATGCGCCCTAATACGTTTTAAAGAATTATAAATATTCAGATTACGGAGGAACAAGAAAGTTGCAGATAGGAATGATCGGAACCGGTTATGTTGGATTAGTTACAGGAGCATGTTTTTCAGAGTACGGTGTAACTGTTACGTGTGTTGATAAAGATGATAAAAAGATTAAATCTTTAAATAAAGGTGAAATTCCGTTTTATGAACCAGGTCTAAAAGATCTTGTTAACAGAAATGTAAAGCAAGGACGTCTTTTTTTCACAACAAGTATTTCTGATGCAGTTTTGAATTCACAAGCAGTGTTTATAGCTGTAGGAACACCACCTAATGAGGACGGTACTGCTGATTTGTCACACGTCTTTACTGTTGCCAAATCTATAGCAGAACATATAAATAACTATAAAGTTATTGTCACAAAGAGTACAGTACCGGTTGGCACTGGTAAAGGAATTATAGAGTTGATAGCAAGTGTAACAGGCTCAAAACTTAATTTTGATGTAGTTTCTAACCCTGAATTTTTACGAGAGGGAGCTGCGATTGAAGACTTTATGCGCCCGGACAGGATAGTGATAGGCGCTGAAACTGATCGAGCAATATCTGTCATGAAAGAGCTTTACAGTCCTCTTTATTTAATAGAAACCCCTTTCGTTATTACTAACATAGAAACAGCAGAATTGATTAAATACGCAGCTAATGCTTTTTTAGCAACAAAAATATCATTCATAAATGAAATCGCAAATCTCTGTGATAAGGTCAATGCAAATGTCCATGATGTTTCAAGGGCAATGGGACTTGACGGACGAATCGGAAAGAAGTTTTTACATCCGGGACCAGGTTTCGGCGGTTCATGTTTTCCTAAAGATACACGAGCGCTAATCACTATCGCAAATGAATACAACGTTGACCTGAATGTCGTAACCGCAACTGTTAAAACAAATTATAAACAGCGTGATATAATGCTTCAAAGAATTATTGCAACAATGGACGGTGATGTCAAAGATAAAACACTTGCCTTTCTTGGACTTGCATTTAAACCGAACACTGACGATTTAAGAGATGCACCAGCCATATATTTAATAGAACAATTGTTAAAAAAGGGTGCAAAAATAAGAGCGTACGATCCAGCAGCGATGGAAAATGCTAAATCAATAATATCTCCCATAACCTTTTGTACAGATGTTTATAGTACTATAGAGGGAGCTGATGCTACTGTACTTACAACTGAGTGGAACCAGTTCAGGAATCTTGACCTTACAATAATAAAGAGTTTGATGACAGGACCATACTTTTTTGACTTGCGAAACGTCTATGAACCTAAAAAGCTAACAGAACATGGGTTCATACATTTTTCAGTAGGCCGCAGATAACTCTGACAAACAAAAAAATCTGTTGTATCTCTAATCTGTAATTATTAATTGTTCCACGTGGAACAATTCCTGCGTAAAATTAGCACACGTCGCCAACCTCTCTGTAGTTGACGCTATTGAATTTTAAGTGCAGGATGAACTCATATATGGGCAATACTATTTTAGCTCAATATTAACGATTATACGCACATGGTTTTTCCGATATTAGGGAAAATTAATAATCAGGTTTAATTATAAAGAATTAAAAGAAATGAATTTACAACTTTACATTCTTTGTTTAATTGCTAACACAGCTTGATTTCTAAGGGTTTTTATAAATCTTAAAAGCTGGTGACTTATTGAAATTTCATTTGCGTTTAACTTCTCCGCATAAATAAGGCCTATTGGAGTCTTAAGAACTATTATGGGTATCAATACAAACGTTTGTGCATCTATTAGATTTGTAAACCATGCTGGTATTTTTGATATTATTCTTGGATCAGTAATGTCTGAAATCAGTATATCCGCTCCCTGATTTAGCGCTAAATTAAAAACATCGTCAGAGTCTTTATCAATAGCAAATTTAAAGCTTTTTCCTATTTTAGTTAAATCAGGGCCAAATCCAAATCTGCCATCCATAAATGATTCCTTAGAGTTTCTTATACAAATAATCACTCTGTTAAACTTAAATCCTCTGAACAATACCTCTAGTATCATTCTGAGTACATCGTTTAAATTATAATCCTCCAGCAGTGTGTTTGCTATCTCCTGTACGCCTT
>JADFYB010000038.1 GCA_015233245.1 Nitrospirota bacterium
ATCGAGCGTTCTAACATACAGAAAAGACAACCGGTGTTTTATAACAGAAGCGATAGCGAAACCCCTCAAACTGTCAGGAAAAATAAAAAACCCGGCAGAAATGAACCATGTTCTTGCGGTAGCGGTAAAAAATACAAGAAGTGCTGCGGAAAATAAATATTTATACCAGGTAGCTGTAAAAAGACAAATTAATAATTCTGAACACAACTCAGGATTTAATATATTATATCAGAAATTAAAACAGGGAAAACTGTGAGCTTAAAAATTTTACTTATTGGATTGAAACGTTATGTTGAGATATATTGTTTGTTTCCAACAGCTTGGTGATAACGTTAAGATACTCTTTGGCCTCAATTAAAGCCTGTTTTACTGCGTGTTTTCCGTAGAGTCCTACTGCTACATGGAAAAAGTCCAGCTTTGCCATGTGTCTGAAAATGTATTTCCATGAATAAAACCGCCCCATCGCTTTCAGTGTTTCCATGTGCAATGTCTGAGGGTTCAGTATCTTTGGCTTAAACGTTACGTGGTGCGCATCAAACTTAGCCCAGTCCTGGTGAATCAATCTGCCGCTTGACAACATATCGTTATAAAACGGTGTGCCGGGAAGAGGAGTTAATATCATCAACTGAATTGTATCTATCCCCTGTTCTATTGCAAATTCAACGGTCTGTCTAATCGTTGTAACATCGTCGTTGTCTGCGCCAAGGACAAACATCCCATGAATTGCGATTCCGTGTTCCTTTACTGCTTTTATACAATTCTTAATTTCCTGTATACCCTGCCCCTTGTTGTATTCAATCAGCGTTTGAGGATTTATTGATTCAAACCCGATATACACTGTGCTGCAATGGGATTTTGCCAATAATTCAAGCAATTCAGGATCCTTTGCTATGTCTGTACGAACCTGTGCATTATATTCGGTTTTCATATTCTCATTGATCATTTCCTGAAGGAGAATCTTAGCCCTTTTCTTACTTGCTGTAAAGTTATCATCAACGAAAAATATATTTTTCTTTGGATGACTGGTAGCTGAGCGGATCTCAGCCATTGAATTATCTATAGACTTAGACCGGTAACGCCGTCCAAACACCCTGATAACCGAGCAGAAGTTACAGTTAAACGGACACCCGCGTGACAGCGATATTGGATATATAATAGACTTATCAAATTCATGTACAAGCGATACGTCAGGGATAGGCAGCCAATCGAGAGATGCCAGAAGAGGCCGTGCCTCATTGTTTACAACTGCACCCTGCTTGTCTCTGTATGAAAGGCCTTTAATTGACTTTATATCCGGCGAGCCCTTCTCAAGGTAGTCGAAAAGCTCCACTATTGACTCATCACCCTCACCCCTAATCACATAGTCAGAGTAGTTCAGAGCCTCCTCAGACATAAAAGAAACGTGAGCGCCACCCATTACCACAGGTATGCCCAGCGCCTGCACCCTCTTTGCATGTTTGTATGCTCTTATTGCCGTAGGTGTTATTGTGGAAATACAGACGATATCAGAGCTCTCAACGTACTGCCAATCTATCTTTGCCAGATCCTCAATGAATACCTTAACATCGTAACCATGAGCCGTCAATATCGTTGAAAGGAGCACAGATCCTACTCTAGGAACAGGATACCTGCTGTATATATGGTTGCCTGGCGCTTTAGATTCTATAAACGCGACTTTCTTAATTTTCACTCTAATTTAAGTATATCACAAATATTTTTATTTTGCAAGTTTTTTTTATAAATAAAAAAAATTTTTAATAGTTGCTGTGAAGTAGAAATAAGTAGCGTAAACCCTTCATGGCATCTGCTATATTTGTAATCGCCTCTTGCCGTGTTTTACCCTGAGATACGCAGCCAGGTAATGCCGGACACTGTGCTATAAATACTCCGTCCTCGTTTTGTCCTATCAATATTCTGTACTTCATGCAATTACCTCCGCTTTAGTTATACCAAATAACAAACAAAAAGTAAAACACATCATAAAAATGAAATAACCCTTAATCCCCCTCTCCCTATTGACATAAAGCAGCGGAAAGTATTAAATTTCACATGAAATCCAAAGCGGTTAATGGTTAGATTGAAACTCAATAAGATTATAATTATAGCGGTATCGTTGCTGCTGTTTTCCTGTAAGGCTGATGTGCCGAAAGTGAAAGGCGAGCAACCAAACTCTCAGCAATCCATAAAAATAGGGATAATCGCCGCACTTAGCGGACCTGCTGCCGGTTATGGAAACTCGATAGTAAACGGATTTACACTTGCTGCCTCAGAGATTAATAAAGCAGGCGCTTTAAACATAGAGCTGATTATTGAGGACTCTGCCGGCAAACAGGAACAGGCGCTTTCAGTAGTCAAAAAACTTATCAACTCGGACAAAGTTACAGCAATTTTGGGACCTACACTGAGTACCGAGATGCGGTTAGTTGGCCCTGAGGCAAACAACAGCGGCATACCAATCCTTGCTACTTCAAACACTGCCTCCGGTATAACCGACATCGGGCAATTCGTTTTCAGAGATTCCATGCCCGAATCCATTGCAATCCCGTTTGCTATTAAAAAGGCAATTGAGAAATATCACATCAAAAACGTTGCCATGTTTTATGGTGACGATGATGTTTTTACGAAATCCGCTTTCGACACTATGAAGTCAACGGCAGAGGCTCTCGGATTAAATATCACCACCATAGAGAAATTCCAAAAAGGGCAGACGGATTTTAAAGCCCAGCTTACAAAGATTAAATCCACCTCGCCGGATGCCCTGTTGTGTTCGGCGCTTTATAACGAGGGAGGGGTGATTTTGGATCAGGCAAGGAAAATAGGAATTACTGTGCCTGTAATTGGCGGAAATGGTTTTAACTCCCCAAAAATATTTGAAATAGCCGGGAGCTCCTCAGACGGTCTTATAGTAGCAACCCCGTGGTTTAGCGAATCTGTGGAAAACCCTAAAGTTTTGGATTTTATCAGTAAGTTTGAGAAAGCCTATGGCAGCAAACCAGACCAGTTTGCGGCTCAGGCCTATGACGGCCTGTTTATTATGGCACACGCCATTAAGACGGCAGGCTCTGCTGACAGAAATAAAATCAGGGATGCGCTTGCTTCTGTCAGGAATTTTAACGGAGTGCTCGGAAAATTTTCATTTGATCAAAACCGTGACGTTGATATGGAACCTTTTGTGTTGATAGCCAAAGACAGCAAATTCCAACTTCTGCAATAATATCCACATTATGCACCTTTTTATCGAGCAGTTAATAAACGGGATAACCCTTGGAAGCATATACTCTTTAACGGCTTTAGGCTTGACACTTATCTTTGGCGTGCTGGATATTCTTAATATGGCACACGGTGCAGTTTTTATGTTTGGAGCTTTTACGGCTGTGCTGATTGTAAGCAAGCTGGGGCTGCCGTTATGGGTAGGGTTTTTGGGTGGGTGTATCGTAAGCGGACTGTTAGGATATGCTCTTGAGATGTTTGCTTTAAGGCCATTAAGAAGAAGGAAAAATACTTCTCCTCTTGCACCGCTAATCAGCACAATAGGAGTTTCGATTATACTTGAAAACATTGCCAGAGCGCTTTTTGGCAGCGACACGATTTCATTTAGGACCTCCATTTCTGACATTAATTTTAAATTGGGTGAAATTGATATAAACTTAATAAACCTTGTAATTCTTGCCGTGTCTTTTACTATTACAATACTTTTATACTTTTGGCTGAAAAACTCCAAAAGCGGACGGGCGCTCAGGGCAGTTTCGGAAAATCCTGATACGGCGGCTTTTTTAGGAGTCAACACATCAAAAGTTATAACCTTCACGGTGGTCAGTGCCTCATGTGCCGGAGGTGCTGCTGGAGTGCTTGTAGCAATGGCATTTAACAGTGTAAACAATGAAATAGGGCTGGCAATGGGGCTTAAAGGACTTGCAATTATAATTTTAGGCGGCATGGGAAGCGTTAACGGAGCGGTTGCAGGGGGCATTCTGCTAGGACTTGCCGAGACATTTGTGGTAGCTTACGGAGATTCAGGCTATAAGGAAATTATCGGTTTTATAATAATAATGGCCGTGTTGTTAATCAAACCTCAAGGCATTTTCGGCACAACTCAAAAAGTAAAAGTATAAGTGTTAAGCTATTTAAATTCATACTATATTCAAATTGGCTCCTTTACACTGATTAACATCATGCTTGCCTTAGGAGTCTATGTTCCGTTGTCAACCGGACAGCTTTCACTGGGAGGCGCCGGGTTTATGGGACTTGGCGCATATCTATCGGCAATTGCCGTAACACGCTTTGGCCTGCCAATACCTTTTGCTATAGTTATTGCCGGAGGAGTTTCAACTTTAGCCGGAATACTGGTTGGTGTTCCATCACTTCGCCTCAAAGGCGTATATCTTGCCATAGCCACACTGGGGTTTGGAGAGGTGATAAGAGTCATTTTCATAAAATGGGAAACAATAACCGGAGGCGCTACAGGCATAAGCGCAATACCGTTAATCAGCGCCGGTACTGTAAGATTTTTAACAGAGCAAAACATTATAGATAGTTCTAATAAGAATGTGGCATCAGATTTAACGGTCTTTTTGATACTGTTTTTGATAACCGGATTTTTCGTCTGGTTTTTTGTTGCACTGAAAAATACCCGCATATGGAGGGCAAACAGTGCAATCAGACTGGATGAGACGGCGTCGGAATCCATTGGCATAAACATTCACTACTACAAGGTGCTTGCATTTAGCCAAAGCGCCTTTATATCAGCAATTGCAGGGGCGCTCTACGCCCATACGGTATCATACATCAGTCCCTCGGACTTTACATATCACAGGGCAGTGGAGGCGCTGATATTTACCGTGTTGGGAGGGAGTGGGCATGTACTTGGCGCTGTGTTTGGAGCAACTGTTTTAACAATCATACCGGAGGCATTAAGATTTCTCAAAGACTACCGGTATGTAGCTTTTGGAGCTATCCTTGTCATTATGATGGCATTTAAACCTGAGGGGATTATTACTGATAATATTTTCAGGAAAATCCGTAAAAAATAAAACTCATGCTGCAATTAAAACTAATAAATAAAAATTTTGGAGGAGTAACGGCACTACGCAATATTTCCCTGAATGTTAAAGCCGGAGAGATAGTTGGCCTGATAGGCCCAAACGGAGCAGGCAAAACCACGCTTTTTAATATCATAACCTCGATAACAAAACCGGACTCAGGACGGATACTTTTTAACGGCAAGGACATAACCGGCCTCAGGCCTTACAGGATTGCAGAGCTTGGCATTGGACGGACGTTTCAAAACATAAAACTGTTTGGACAGATGGAGGCAGTTGAAAATGTCATGACAGGAATGCACTCTGTAAGCAGGGGTGGAGTTTGCAGGTGTGCTTTTAAGTTTTTGGGCTACAGGCAAGAGGAGCAGTTGTTACGGGAAAAAGCACAACAACTGCTTTCATTTGTTGGGCTCAGTGGAAAGGGTAGTGAGATTTCTGAGAGTTTTTCCTATGGACAGCAGAGACGCCTGGAAATTGCAAGGTCTTTAGCGTTAAATCCGCAGCTTTTGCTTTTGGATGAGCCTGTCTCCGGAATGAATGATACTGAGACACAGGACATTATGAGACTTATAACTGGAATACGGGAAAGCGGGATTTCAGTGCTTTTGATAGAGCACGATATGGGACTTGTCATGGGCGTATGTGACAGCGTTATTGCGCTTAACTTCGGACATGTTATAGCAGTGGGGACTCCGGCGGAAATTCAAAAAAATCCTGAGGTAATCGAGGCCTATCTTGGTAAAACAGCTGAGGTTGTGACAAATGCCAGATCTTGAAATAGAAACCCTCTCGGTTTGTTACGGCCACGTTGAAGCCTTAAGAGGGGTTACACTCAGAGTTAAGGACAGACAGGTTGTTTCACTTGTGGGTGCAAATGGGGCAGGCAAAACCACACTTATGAAAACGATAGCCGGATTAATTCCGCCTCTCTCCGGTAAAATACGCTATAACGGTATGAATATTGACAGCCTCAGAGCCGATGAGATAATACGCAATGGGATATCCTATGTGCCAGAGGGACGGGCGATTCTAAATAAGATGACTGTGCTTGAAAATCTGCTTATGGGAGCTTACATAAGGCAGGACCGTGAAGTTATGGCTGATTTAGAAAATATACTTGAGAAATTTCCAATTCTTGGCACAAGGAAAGACCAATTGGCAGGGACTCTTTCCGGCGGTGAGCAGCAGCTGCTTGCAATTGGGAGAGCACTGATGTCAAAACCTAAATTCATTTTATTTGATGAACCATCACTAGGACTGGCTCCCATAGTTATAGAACACATATTTGAGATAATAAAAGATATAAACGAAAGCGGCGTAACCATTATGTTGGTTGAACAAAATGTTCACAAGGCTTTAAGCATATCTGACTACGCATATGTAATGGAAACCGGCAAGATCGCTATGGAGGGAAATTCTAAAGAACTGCTTTATGAAAAAAGAGTAATGGATGCTTATCTGGGAAAGAAAGCTAAATAGAAAAATCCTGCCTTAATTACCTAATGTTTCTATACCTGCCGACAAGTTGTTGAAATTTAATGTTATTAGGTTCTATTACATTTATTCGTTCTATGTACTTTTCACACCGGTCTATGTAGCTTTTGTCTTTTCCTTTTTTCACTATGTATCCAACTATTGCTCTCAGGGCATTTAAATTAATGATGAAATTTGACGGCATGCCATCTGCTGCTTTGTCAAAGAGGTCTATGGCCTCAGTGAGCATCCCTTTGTTGATTAACTCAACGCCTTTGTTGTTAACCCTTATAATCTCAGCTTTCGTATTTGCGACAAAAGCAACTCCCTCATCAGTCATACCTAAATCATCAAATGTCCCCTGAACTTTTTTTAGTATGCTATTGTCTGAGTGGTTGTTTTGGACAATAAGTTTCATCAACTCCATGCCTTTTTCTTTTTCACCGGCTTTAATAAACGCTCCAGAAAGCTCAATTGCTAGCTCAGGCGGCACTTTACCGTCATAATTGTTGGAAATTTTCTCGGCCTCTTTTAAATAATCCAGTGCCTTATCATGTTGCTGAGTATCTGCATATATGCTGCTTTCTAACAGTGTTGTCTGAAGCATAATCTCGTCACTGCCTATGAAATCACCCCTTGCCTCATCTATCATATCAAGTGCCCTGCCGGTATCACCCTTTTTGACATACACTTTGGCAAGTTGCACGTAATCGGAGGAGTCTTGAAAGAGCGATGTTTTTCCAATTTCAACAGCATTATTGAAAGATGTCTCTGCCGTGTCAAAATCCTTATTACTATAGGCAATGTTACCAAGCGCACGTTGTCTGAATATCGCTTGAGGTGATTTACTTACAGCATCCTCTAAAACACTTTGAGCACTCTTTTTGTCCCCAGTTTCCTCCAGTGTTTTTGCAAGCCAGTCATACGCAGGTACAAACATGTCGTTTTCCTCAATAAGCTCTCTGAATGTCTTTTCGGCATCCGAATATTTCCTCATGTGAAAATACACTTTCCCCATGTTAAACACCGCCCAGACCAGCCTGTGCTTATTTAACACCAGTGTATATAAATTCCCTGCGTTTTTGTAATCACAGGTTGTCATGTAGATTTCACCCTTGACCTTTAGAATATCAAGGATATATTTTGGGTTGTTTTTCAGTAAGCTGTCACATAAAGTGATTGCACCAGCAAAATCCCTGCGAATTATCGCTTTGTCAATGTTAGCAAACAACTGTTTCTTTTCGTTTGCAGTTTTAATTCTCTGCACAATATCCTTTGTGGTAAAGGGCTTAACCAGATATCCATCCGGCTGGTAATCCATAACACTCATAACCATTCTTATTGTATTTTCTGCTGTTACCATGAAAAACATTGTTGAAAACCCGAGTACCTTTTTATATGTTAACTCCTCAAATATCTGCTGACCGTTCTTTTTACCAGGGCCGAGGTTATAGTCGCACAGGATTATGTCATAGGGCTGGCGCGAGATTTTACTTATTGCTTCATTTGCATCCTCACAGGTATCTACGGATTTGACGCCAAGAGCTGCAATGTTTCTTTTCATACTTTCTCTGAATTCCTTGTAGTCATCAATAATAAAAAATCTCTTGTCTTTAAGAATAACATCTGCAGCTTGTGACTTATCATACATGATTTGTGCCATTACAGACCTCTTTTTAACAGGTAGGGTTTTTGATGTTGTGTTATCAGTTTGAAAGCCCTCTCACTCTCTTTTCACCTCTTACCAAAGTTATATTCCATTGTCATTATTCGGTATAATACTCCTAAAACTTTATTGTAACATTAGTAACTAAAAAATATTTTTTTCTGTTGACCGCTATCCCATTAAAATTGTATTATTCCCATCATGAAAAAACTTTGGGGAGGCAGATTTACGCAAGGTGCGGCTAAAAGCGTTGAGGCTTTTACGGAGTCAATATCTTTTGATAAACGCCTTGCATTTTACGATATAGCGGGCAGCACGGCTCACGCAAAGATGCTTGCTAAACAGGGGATTATAACTCAAAAAGAAGCTAAGGAAATCGTAGCCGGATTAAATCAAATAGCAAAACAGATAGCCTCAGGCACTTTTGATTTCAAAGTCGAACTTGAAGATATTCACATGAATATTGAGAGCGCTCTCACTGAGATATACCCAGACTCTGGCAGAAAACTCCACACTGCCCGCTCACGTAACGATCAGGTTGCTCTTGACATACGGCTGTATCTTAGGGATGAGGCAAAACACATTATCGAAAAGATAAAACATTTCCAAAACACTCTTATGGATATTTCTGAAGGACACTTAAACACTATAATGCCAGGCTACACCCACCTTCAGAGGGCACAACCAGTCATACTTTCTCACCATCTGCTGGCGTATGTGGAGATGTTTCAGCGTGACAGGGAAAGATTAAACGATTGCCTAAAGCGAATCAACACACTTCCTTTGGGCGCCTGTGCAATGTCTGGAACAACCTTGAATATTGACAGGGATTATGTTGCTAAGGAGTTGAAATTTGCCCGCATCTCGGAAAACAGCATGGATGCAGTATCGGACAGGGATTTTGTGATTGAGTTCATTTCAAACTGTTCAATTATAATGATGCACCTTAGCCGAGTGGCAGAGGAGTTGGTTTTATGGAGCACGGGTGAGTTTTCCTTTATAGAAATCTCAGATGCCTACACCACAGGCTCAAGCATAATGCCGCAAAAGAAAAATCCAGACGTTGCTGAGCTTATTCGCGGTAAAACCGGACGCGTTTATGGCGCTCTTATGTCAATATTAACAATAATGAAGGCGCTCCCGCTTACATATAACCGTGACATGCAGGAGGATAAGATTCCTCTTTTTGACGCCTGTGACACGGCAAGCGCATCCCTTACAATAATCACTGAGATGTTTCATCATATAAATTTTAACGCAACGAGGCTTAGAGAGACTGCCGGCTCAGGGTTTTCCCTTGCCACAGATTTGGCCGAGTATCTGGTAAAAAAGGGGGTTCCTTTCAGAGCGGCACACGAAATCACAGGCAATATTGTAAAACACTGCTTACAAAATGGAGAAACACTTGAAAAAATCCCTCTTAACGCTTTTAAATCATTTTCCGAAAGCATAGAAGAGGATGTGTATAAGTGCCTGAATTTAGACAATGCCGTCAATAATAAAAACTCAAAAGGCGGCACATCAACCATTGAGGTAAAGAAGCAAATAGTAAGGTTGAGAAATTTACTGAGAAAGAAATAGACTATGATAAAACAGGTTTTTGTTATATTAATGGTTTTAACAACAATGTTTATATTGATTGCCTCGTGCGGCAAAAAGGGGCCGCCTACACTAAAGATTATAACGGATAACGTTACTAAAACAGATAACGTTACTCAGCGGGGGATAAGATGACAATAAAAGAGACAATCCAAAAGTGTGTAAAAGACAGCATTGAGGTTAAAGAGAGGTTTTTTTCAGAAAATATAGACAGAATTGAGGATGTAGCCAAAGCGATAGCAGGAGCGTTCTCAGGCGGCAGGAAGATTCTCTTGTTTGGTAACGGAGGCTCAGCAACGGATGCCTCACATATAGCCGCCGAGTTTGTTAACCGGTTTAAGTGTGAGAGGCCTGGACTCCCTGCCATAGCACTAAACACCGACATGGCAGTTATAACCTCCATAGCTAACGACTACGACTTTTCAGAAATTTTTGCCCGCCAGATAAAAAGCCTTGCACAAGAGGGCGATGTAGTGATAGCTATAAGCACAAGTGGAGGCTCAAAAAATGTGCTGAAAGCCGTGGATGCCTCCAATAAGAAAAAACTGACAGTTATTTCCTTTACCGGCGAAAAAGGTATTAAATTATCAGAGAAATCACAATATCCCTTTGTGGTGCCAACAAGCGACACGGCGCGCATTCAGGAGACTCACATAACGCTAGCTCATATCCTGTGTCAACTCGTTGAAGAGATTTTGTTTCAATTTCCCACAAAAAAATCCAAACATTGATGGCACAAGTGACCGTAATCGGCATTGACCCTGGCAGCATACACTGCGGTTACGGAGTTTTACACTCAGACGATAACCGCCTAAGGCTTGTCTGTACCGGACGGATTTCCCCTCCTGCTAAGAAACCACTGCCTGAGAGGTTAAAATTTATTTTTGAAAAGTTAAAAGATATAATAGCTGAAACTCACCCCGATGAGATGGCTATCGAAAAGGTGTTTAATGCAAAGAATTTTATATCCGCCCTGCATCTGGGGCATGCCAGAGGGGTAGCAATGCTCTGCGCCTCTTTATCGGGACTCACCGTGTCTGAGTACTCAGCGCTTGAGATAAAAAAAGCCGTCAGCGGCTACGGTAAGGCCGATAAAAATCAGGTACTTCAAATGGTTAAAGCTATTTTAAATATCACAGAAGATTTACCGTTTGACAGCTCAGACGCCCTTGCCGTTGCAATATGCCACATTAACTCGATACGATTTAAGAGGATTTAACCTTCCAAAAAAATATCAACAAAAATACAAAGCCGTTTTCAGGCAATAGCATGCTCTGAAAACGGCCTGATACTTCAAATATATTATGCAACGTCCACTTTTACTGCTTCACTTATCCATATGCCATGTAAATTGCAATTAATAATACCCTCAAGTTTTACACTCTTATCCAGCTTGATTTTGAAAGCTGCATTTGATGGGGCAACGCCTCCTGCAGGATAATTGGTTTGTGCAATTTCTTTGCCATCTGCAAGAAGTTTGATATACTGAATCCAATGTTCAGGGGTTGAGGGATGCTCTTTCATAAACCCAACTTTAATGGTTACATCTGTCCATTGCCCGGCTTTAGCTTTACCTGAAACTTCAACAACTGGTACGTGTGATTGTTCAAGCGCGCTGGGATTGTCCTTGCTCTTAAGCCTTTGCGGTTCGCTTTTACTCTCTTCTGCCAACACGCTGCCAGACGTTAAGACTACTCCGGCTACTACTGCACTTTTCAAAAAATCTCTTCTTTCCATGCTTTCCTCCTTGTAGTTTTTTAATCGGTATTTAACCCCACCAAAGCTATTCTAATAATCATATCACAATACACATCTGCTATTCAACAAACCTGAAGCTTTAACTTAAAACGTTGGCACAGGGATGTTTCCCCAGCCTGTGTTGTTAGAAAGCTCCTTAAAGTCAATTAGCTTCAGATTATGAATATCAACATCGGCCATAAACTGCGGCTCACGTGTTGCACTTATAGCCAGCATGTCACATAAGTTATTGCCCTTTGCATTGGGGATTTTAAGAAAAATCAATTTTCTTATCACAGTGACAGCCGGTGAGTGTGCCGCTGAATTTCCATTGTGCTCCATTGCGTTGTGTGCCTGGCAGAGGTGGCTAAAAGGGTGAAATACCCAGTCTGTGATCATGGAAATTGCATGGTGCTGTTTGTACAGTTTCCAGTTGTCCCCGGTATCGGCAATAAGCCCCTGCATGATATAGCCGGGCGGCAGAAAATAGACAAGGTATTTGTTGTTAGCGTTGATGTGAGAGCTGATTTCCTCTATCTTGAGAACCTGTGCCATCCGGTGTTCCATTTTAAATTTATCGTCATCCATAATTGCCACTGCAAAGATGTGGTTGTTGTCATTCCATGAGGTTAGGTGAGATATTGTGTATGATCTCAGGAAAAATCCCGTTGCAAGTGTAATTACTGACAGCATGACAAAAGTTAAAGCTCTGCCTGTTACGCTTTTAGGCATGATAACCTGTTCAATGTTTTTTGGTAAAAACATACCGGTTTGTGCCATATAACGGCTATAGTCAGTATTATGCAGTTTGAGCATTCTTCTTTCCTCATCTTTTGCAAGGAGGTAGTAACAGAGCACCATGAAAAGCCATAGAACCAGCACCAAAAACCTTGGCCAAAGAACAGCAAGTCCAGCGCCAGTAGTTATCAATGCTGCATACTGAGGGTGTCTGATAAACGTGTAAAGACCTTTAACTACAGCACCTCTTTTTAGAAACTTTGCTTTGTAAACTGCAAAGGCGCATATTAAAAAGAGAAAGAACCCGCCTACGAAAAACACTGACCCCAGTACCCGTACAAATTTCAAAAAGACATCCGGCGGAACCACCATGTGGGGAAGGAAAAAGGCGCTTAACCAGCGGGTAGCGGCAAATTTAGATGTCTCAATCAAAAAAGGATTAAATGCAGAGTAGAAAAACCACGCAAATGGACTTATCATAATCAGCACCTCAAGCCCTATGATAAAATAGAGCACAGGGGCGGCACTAAATATAGTCTTAGTTTTATTCATAGCTAATCTCCTGCCTGTTTTTCTATATTCGGCTCCAGTGTGATAAAACACAGCGAGTAGCCGTCATATTTTTTATAGCTTAGTGGTTAAACGACAGGAGGTTTTTGAAATGGATTTAGAAAGGGATCTTTGTATATGTCTGACGAATTGAAAAAGTAATTATTGCGTACCGAAAAACAACGGCTTACAGTTTTTATCTCAGTGATGGCTAATACAAATGTTTGATGAAAAATCTTTCCCGCTTTTTCGTTGACAGTATCCTGTTTTTTGGGGCAATTGTGACAGCATTTTTTTAATTGGCAGTTATGTGTTTTGGCAGAAAGAAACCCACTCTTAGCCGCAAAACCATAGACACAAGTATTTTGCAGCATAAGTGCACACACTATAAAAAACACAATCGTTTTCATCGCTGTTTTATTATAACTTTGTTTTTACGTAAAATGGAACAGACAACATGCAGAGGTATGATATTATAAGAAATATGGCAAACTTGAAACTAAAATAGAGTAGAGTCATAAAAGACAATGGAGGATTATGATGGATTTACTTACCGTAACATTTCCAGTATCAGGAGTTAAAGCTAATATTCTGTTGGCTCCCTTTGTGGCAATGGTTATATCTTTTTTTACTTCTATGGGAGGAATATCCGGTGCATTTCTCCTGCTTCCATTCCAGATGAGTTTTCTTAACTACACAGCACCCTCGGTTAGCGGAACAAATCATGTTTTCAATATTTTTGCAATTCCAAGCGGCGTTTACCGGTACATAAAAGAAGGGCGTATGGCATGGCCCCTTACATGGGTTGTAGTTTTAGGGACATTGCCCGGCGTGTTTATCGGCTACTACGTAAGGGTTTTTTATCTTCCCGATCCAAAAGTATTTAAGCTCTTTGTAGGATGTGTTTTGATGTATATAGGGATAAGGCTTTTGAAAGAATTTGTCGTCAAAAAGAAATCAAACTCCCCTGTCTCAAAAACATTAGACGAGAAGTTTAAAATTAATGCAGGGGTTTCTTCGGAAGCTGTAGTGAAAACAATATCGTTATCCATAAAAAAGATAGAATACGAATTCTGGGGAGAGACTTTTTCCTTCAAACCAGTCAGTATGTTTATCTTGTCCTTTGTCGTCGGCATCATCGGCGGAGCGTATGGGATTGGTGGAGGATCTATTATAGCGCCATTTTGCGTGGCCATATTCAATCTGCCTGTTTATACCATAGCAGGGGCAGCATTGATGGGAACTTTTATAACATCATTAGCAGGGGCGATTTTTTTTAGTTTAATTCCTGCCACAGGAGGAGTCTCAGCTACTCCCGATTGGCTTTTGGGGATACTTTTTGGTATCGGAGGGCTCATAGGCATGTATCTGGGGGCAAAAACACAAAAACATGTCCCGCAGAAAATCATAAAGCTGATGCTCGGTGCCGTTATAGTTTTCCTTGCAACAAATTATATAATCCAGTATTTTTTATAGTATTTTCAAATTTTTTCTTTAACATCAGAATCATATATGAGAAAATTATAAAAAGATTTTATCCGCAGATTATCGCAGATTTTTTCATCTGTGTCCATCTGCGGATTACTCCTTACTTTTTTAGAAGCTACTTAGTATTATCCCGCAGCCCGCACATTCACCAGAGCTGAACCCTACAGAACATCTTTGGGAAGAGGTGAGAGAAAAATATCTCCATAATATCGCTTTTCAATCCCTTGACAGACTTGAAGATACACTTTGCTCTGCTCTGAATGACATCTGTTACGACCATGACAGGCTCACTTCTATGACCAATTTCCCTTATCTTAAATTACCTCTATTAACGCTACTTGGTATAAGTTTTATGACAGAAAGGGAGAATTAAGCATTGCCGCATATTCTCTTTTTATACCAGCTGAATCGAAAACTTACCAGTTTAGAGATTCAACCTCTCACAGGCCATTGTGGCACGGACAAGGCCGTGGCCGTTGGCGGCAATTATTGAGAAATATTTAGGGATGCCTTAACCAACGATTAGGATATCTGATTTGATTAAACCCAAAGTTATCAGAAACTCTGCCTTTCCATCTATATTTCTTACGGTTAAACTACCACCCATATTAGTCTCTATTATCGTTTTTGACATATAAAGTCCAACTCCGGTACCCTCTTTTTCCTTTGTTGTATAGTAGCGATCAAAGATTTTATCTATTATATGATCTGCAATACCACCACCATTGTCTTTTATCGAAACAATTATTCTATCCTTTTCCGTATTGTTACCGATATTTATCTCTATCAGTCCATGCAATTCAGTTTCAGTAAATCTTCTGGAAATAATGGCATCTTTTGAGTTAATCAGGATATTAAGTAACACCTGTTTGAATTCGTTTGGATATCCCTCAGTAAGCAGTACGGTACCCTGCACGATATTAATAGAAATATCTATATCGGTTTTCTTAAACACATGTTCAAACAACAAGATCAACTCTTCTATGTTAGATTTTATATCAAATTGGACTTTCTTTTTTGATGGAATTAAGAAATTTTTGAAATCTTCTAATGTTTTTGTCATAAACTCTATCTGGTTCATTGTTACAACAAAAGAGTTATTCATATATTTCTCATCAAGTTCACCATATTCATAAGAGTCCTTTAAATCCTGTACATTTAAGGCGATAGCATTCAGAGGCTGTCGCCACTGATGGGTTATTAATCCTATCATCTCGCCCATTGATGCAAGTTTAGATTGCTGTATTAATAATTGTTCCTGATCCAGTCTCTTTTTTATTTCAATTTCAACTCTGTTTGTAAGATCTGTATTTAGTTCCTCAAGAGCCATAGTCTTTCTGGTTACTTCCTTTTCACTTGTCATCAGCTTAACATTTAAATCATTAAAAGCATCTATTATTTGTTGTATTTCCATTTTTTGCTTACTTATCATTGACAGATTATGCTCACCTCTTGTCATTCTTTTAATATCTTTGTTAAGTAAATCTAATGGGTATGATAAGTAACGTCTGATCAAAAAGTTTAGAATCAAAATTGACGATAGTGATATGCTTAATACTGTGAGGATAGTAATTTGCGTTATATGGACTTTTAGTTGATGAAGTCTGTTCATGGAAAAGGCTACCTGTATAGTCCCGATTCGTTTATCGCTATATTTTATATCGTTATACATTAAGATAAAGTTATTTTTATTAGTTTTCCAGTTTTCAAATACTACTTGATTGTTTTCATTAAGCACCTTTATAGCTGCAATATAATCTTCTTTTAACAACGCTGTGCAAATATCAGATATAGCTTCATCATCAAAATTCCATAAGTTCATTTTTATTACTTCTGTGAGTTCATTTATCTTCTGAACAAAATCTTTCTTTAACGTATTTTCATATAAATTAACTGTTGTTTTATAATATATCAATCCTACTACAGAACCAACTGTTATAATAACAACACTTAAACGTATGATAAGGTCATTTTTAATACTTTTAAAAATTTTAACTACCCCCCATACAGACTAATACCCCCCTCGAATTTTTGAAGAAAAATATATATAGTTAAACCAGACAACTCCAGTCCCTTTTAAAAAACACTTTACAATGGCAATTTCTGAATTATTAGGAGACCTTATCCATTTACTTTGATATATCCAGTTCGTAGTTTTTGATACATATGGCAGATTGTCATGTTTTAACGTCTTGCCATTCTTATCTTTGAAAATTACAATAATACCGGCATAACTATTTTCAAGCTTATCTGATTTTATCACACCGGCAATCTCATATAATTTAGATGCTTCTACATCCACTGATTGCTCAATATAAATCTCCTCATCAGACTTCTCATCGAGACTTAACTTTAATGAACTGTTTCCTTTATAAGATGTCTGTGAATCCAATGTCATCATTCCATCAGAGCCATGAAAGTGCCAGGCTTTAGGTTTATTATTTTCCTTTATTGTGAAATCACCATTTATTAACTCCTTACTATTATATTCATTATTATTACCAGCCAATGTCCTGAAAGGAATAAGTAAACATATTACGATAAAACATATCCTGAAAACACTAATTATCATCAATTCATACCTATAATTTTAAAAGGGTCCCGGGAGACTCTTTCCTTTAAACCCATTAAAATCGGGTCCATACCTATATGCCCTGAAAAGTGCTTTTCTTTCAGGATTAATAAACTCCCACACTATATCACCCTCTGCAGTAACCTCAAAGATTCTGCTTGTACCACCCTCACATATTAACGTATTACCGTTTGGAAGTCTTTGTGCACCTGCGATATAAGGAGAATTAAACTTAAATTCAGGTGGCATCCAGCCTTCAAATTCCTCTTGATGTGTGAATGCCCATACTACTTTCTTAGTTGTAGGATTTATCTCTGTTACCATGGATCGAGGTAACCCCCAATCACTATATCCTGCTATATGCATACCATTATCAAAGACAAGAAGATTTCCATAACCTGGAACATCTCCACCATCAATCTTGAAACCAATCATATAAAAGGAATGTTGATGTCCAAGCCTTCCCCATTCACCTGCAATATAACCACCATATCTCCATAAGGCCTTCCCTGTTAGTTTATCTATAATTATAACGGCAGAGGGCTGCCTCAATGATACTAATATCAGTTCTTTTCCCGGGAAAACAGGATTTTGAGATGGTATATATTGTATAGAGTTAGCGTGTAGCCATCTCTTTCTATAATCTAATGGACAGACTGGGTATTCTGTATTCTTTAAATGATCCTCAGCTCCCCACTCCCATACGATTTCTCCTGAAGGCTTAATCTCTGCTATTGTCTCACTTAGTATTACACCTCCTTCATATTCTGTCTCCGGTATGCCGCCAATTACATCTTTAGGATTTTTGTGTTTTGACCAAAGCAATGCAAGTAAATTACCGTTTGGTAACTTATCATAATCATGATGCATTGCATCATTTTTCCACTTATTAACCAATTGCCCTTCCCAGTTAACCTCATAAACCGCTCCAACATTTGCCACAGCAGGAGTGTTTGACAGAACTGTACCTAAACCACTATCCCTCGTAACACCTGCTATCAGATTTCCATTGGGCAATAGCCATCCGTAATGTGCCGGCGGTAATTTCCATGTATGCACAGTTTTACCATTCATATCAATCAGATAAAATGTGCCATCACTTTTTAGTGAGGTAAACAGTGTAAATCCGTTGTATGCCCTTGCAGAGTCATACACAGTTACTCCAGTAGGCCAGCTGGTCACTGATTTCCCCCTCTGCCCTGTAATATTGTCCGCATACGCTACAGAATGAGGAAACATTATAGCCGCATACAGTATTAATACACATGCAAATATATTATATGTTATCTGTTTCATACTTAGTTTATTAATGACTATTTTCATTTTTAAATTTTTCCTGTACTATCAGCATATATTCATTAAAAACGCCTTCATCCTTCATATCCTTAAGTATCTTTGACAATGTAGTAATATATTTACTGTTTTTTTTATGCAAAAATGTATGTAACGTCCCTTGCTCCATTATACCTGCATTTATTATATTATTACTTTGAAATTCTTTAGAATTAAGAAATATCATTACAGTCCCTTCTACATCAACATATATGTCTGTACGCCCTGTAAGCAGTTTTTTTAAACCTTGTGGCACAGTCCTGACCGTTGTTAAGTTTTCTTTATTAACAATCTTTGACAGCTCTGAGTCAACCTTGTCTGTGCCTAATCTATAGTCAATCCTGTAATTGGTACCTTTCAGACTACTCCAACCATTTAAGCTTATTGATGGATTTATTGCGTATGCTGCCCAGGTAATAGAAGACAGAGGTTCTTCCACTCTTATAAGATTCTTATATTTTTCATTATAATCATAATATCTGGATATTTCTCCATCTACCTTGCCATCGTTTGCTAAATAACTACATCTCTTATTAGGATATGTTTCAAAAATAAGATTTAACCCCATACGTCTCAATGCTTCTTTATATATCAGATATGCCCACAAACTAAAAGAATCCTCTGTTGATCTTGTATAGACCATTACAAAATCTTTTTTATCTGTTTGGATAACATTTATATCACCGGAATACACTATATCTTCAATCGAAAATATGCAAATGAGTACCAGCATAATTGATAAGATATTCCGATTTGTTCGCTTGCCCTTATTGATAAAATACAGACAATTTAAAGTAATGGCTGCCACTACCAACCTCCCAACCAACGGTTAAAGCGCTACATTTGGGTATTGTAAATATACAGTGTCAAGCTCAAGAGCAGTTCAAATCAAAGTGTTTCATTTATAAGCCTTACCGCCTCTGAAGCCTGAAAACAACGAGTTTGTCCCTTTCACACGCTCCTTTAGCCACGGGCTTTCCCTCAATGCCTTAACCATGTCGTTATAGCCATGTTCGGCTCGCTCCCGGATAGAGCTCTTTGAAAATTCACAATCCCGTGTAGGCACCTCAAATGGCGGCGCATCATAGACAATATGCACTATGTCAAATACCTTATCCCTAAGCTGAGACCTAAGCTCTGCATAAGTGTCTTTGTCAAGGCTGCCTGAACTTTGAAGCGTTTTTTTCAGGGCACAGGCAAGATTATGCCGCTTATTAATGTGCTTTATGTTATCATACGTGCGGCTTGCATACTGTATGTCTTTGTATCTGGACATGACTTCATTCATATCCTCAGGCTCTTTTCCTATGGGATTAAACAGATCAATCATAAAGACCAGCATATCCTTATCCGTGACGGCCTTATATATGCCCTCAAGGGGGGTGTTGGAGATACAGCCACCATCCCAGTACAGGTCACCATCCACCCTTATGCCGGGAAAACCAGGAGGCATTGCGCCACTTGCCATAACGTGCTCAGGGCCTATTCTGTAGTTATTGTCTTTAGCATGCTGGTTGTCAAAATACCTTAAAACCGAATCTTTTACTCTGACTGAGCCAAGGAGCAGCCGTGTCTTATTGGAGTTGATTCTGTCAAAATTTACAAATTTTTTAAGAGTTGAAGCCAACTCTTCAGTGTCGTAGTAACTCGTTGCTTCTATTGAGCCAGCCGGAAAAAACTGAGGAACCGGCAGACGGGGTGAGAAAAAATTAGGCTGGCCAAACAAAAACCCCTGTATTGAAGACAATGTATTATGAAACCTCTTGAGTTGAATCCCTGTCTTTGAAAAAGCGGATACATCAGGCCACGCTATAGAATCCCAAAATCCAAACAGATTCTTTAGCCTGTCGCCTGGTGCATTTCCTGCTATAATAGCAGCCGTAAATGCACCTATTGAAATGCCTGAAACAATGTCTGGCTCATAGCCTCCCTCTGACATAGCCCTGTATGCCCCGATATGGTAGGCCCCTAAAGAACCTCCTCCCTGAAATGCCACACCAATACCCTCGTATCCATGCTTTCCCATACTTTCACCTCGCCGCATATTTTTATCATTCCCACCCGTGATATTATACTATATTCAAAATATTTTTCGTTTTTTTAACTAAATTCCCTTGCAATAAACCGCAGTTAAAACATTTCTTGTGATATGAATACTTTTCTTTTTTCAGAGTTAGCGGTATAATACCAGCAAATGAACTTACATGGAGGAAAGTAAGATGACATTATTCAGGGATTTACTAAGGATATCGTCTCAGTTTGTAGAAAGACAGAAGGGGTACTGGGACCACAATGCGTGGCTTAGCCTTCTTAAGGATGCCCAGGAAAAGGGTTTGCAGTTAACCAGCGATATGCAGACATATCTTGGCACAATTGTTCAGTCTATGAAGAGAATTTATGAAACGTCCTCGTTTAAGCAGGGATTTGGGAAGGGACTTTCCGATGCTACCAAAGTGATGTATGAACAGACTGTAAACTTTGTAGAACAGACAAAGGGCAAGTGGGACCACGCCGGCTGGGAGGGTTTTATAAAAGAACTGCAGCAAAAGGGAATAAACATGACAGAGGAGGGCAGAGCATACCTTGGTGAACTTTTAGAGGCGGCAAAGAAATTTTATATAACTCTGCCAACAAAAAGCGTGGAGGATAAACCTGCAGAAAGTGAAAATCCGCCATCAACTACTGCCGTTGAAATTGAAAAGCCTGTAGTGCCTGAGACAGAGTCAAAAACTGTTGAGAAGAAACCAAGGGTAAGAAAAACAGCGGCTACTAAAGCAGACTCCGACACTAAGAAAACGGCAAAGACAACAGTTAAATCTCCAGGCAGAAAGAAAACAGTAAAGTAAACTAAACTGAAAAAAAGACTCGATGTATTAGTCGTTGAAAGAGCCCTTGTGTCCTCAAGAAATGAGGCACAGGCGCTGATAATGTCAGGAGCTGTGGTTGTCAATCTTTCGGTTGTAAGTAAAGCCGGCGAACTTGTAGAGGAAACTGCTGATATTGCTTTAAAGGGTGAAGTATGCCCCTATGTCAGCCGAGGCGGGCTAAAACTCGAACATGCACTTTCCACCTTTGATATATCTGTATCCGGTAAAATAGCCCTCGATATTGGCGCCTCAACAGGGGGTTTTACTGACTGCCTGCTAAAAAGGGGAGCAGCACGTGTTTATGCCGTTGATGTAGGGTATGGGCAGTTTGACTGGAAATTGCGCCGTGATGAACGTGTGATTGTTTTTGAGCGAACCAATATCAGATACTTAGACAGAGTTTCAATAAAAGATACTATTGATATCGTTGTGATAGATGTCTCCTTTATTTCACTCAAACTTGTATTGCCTAAAGCGGTTGAATTTCTGGCCCCGGAGGGCTCTGACAATCAGTCCGGAGAAATCATAGCACTTATAAAACCCCAGTTTGAGGTAGGCAAGGGAGAGGTGGAAAAAGGTGGTATAATAAAAACAAAAGAAAAAAGAGAGCGGGTTGTTTCCGATATTAGTGAATTTGTACAAACTTTAAATTTAAAACTTTGCGGCGTATGTGAAAGCCCAATCAAAGGACATAAGGGAAACATAGAGTATCTGCTTTATGCTGCAGTTAAAAAATAATTAAAACCCACTAAACCTTTATCTGACTAAATGTGTCTAAATAATTAGAATGTCAGCGTATACGGATGGATGAAGACAGCAAACTGATAGACGCTTATCTTTGTGGTGATGAGGGAGCAGTTGAGAGTCTTATAAAAAAATACCAAAAGGAGGTCTATTCACTCTCTTATCGGGTGGCAGGGGATATGGAAGAGGCCAAGGACATAACGCAAAAGGCTCTTATTAGTGCTGTGACGGAGCTAAGAAATTTTAAAAAGAAATCATCTTTTAAAACATGGCTCTACAGAATAACTGTCAACACAGCCTTAAACCATATGCGTGGAAACTCCTTAATTAAAGTTGAATTAACTGAAACCATACAATCAAGCGATCAAGGTCCTGTGTCCCACCTAATAATAAAAGAGCGAGAGAGGCACCTAAAAAGCCTCCTCGCTTCCCTCCCACACAGACAGCGCCTTTCGGTCATTCTACGGCTATATAAGGACCTAAGCGTGGCTGAAACGGCTGCGGTTATGGGTTGCTCTGAGGGAGCTGTTAAAGCTCATTATCACAGCGCTATTAAAAAACTTAAAAAGTCATTTGATGGTGGTTATGTTAATGAAAATTAAGCACGATGACATACAAGACAAGCTGCATGATTACCTTAAAGGCGCTCTAAGTGATGAGCTAACACTCGTAATAAAAGAACACGTCTCTGTTTGCAACGAATGTGCTAATGAAATCAATGTAATTGAATCTCTGGTGAAAAATGAAGTGCCTGACCCTGGTGACATATTTTTTAGTAACCTTACAAGAAATGTTATAAGACAAGCCAAAGTGGCGAAACCGCAGAAGCTCAGCTTGTGGGAATTTCTCAGGCTTAACCCGATTGCTGTGGCAGCTTTATGTCTGGTTATTGTTTTGGTTGTTTACAATTATTCAGGGTTTATAAGCGTGAGGAACCTCATTAAAAACACTGAAAATACAATGGCGACAAATAAAATTTCAGAACATAAAGTTAAGGATATTTCTTCTGCCGCTGATGATATTAACTACTTAGAGGATGAGTATGAAGACACTGTCTCAGCCGACTATGACGATGAAGAATATGCCGTAATGGCGCTATAAACACTGAAGGAGGAGTCTTATGGAGAAATCAAGAGTATATGTAACAATGACGATGTTTCTTATGACAGCGTTTATATTTGGATGTTTTGTTTTGGTACAGGCAGAGTCTAAAATTGACAGCAAAGATATGGAGCAGATGCACCAAAAGATAAAAGCCCTGAAAAAGAAAATGATGACAGATGCCCTCTCATTAGACAAGGACTCTTCGGAAAAACTAATGGCCGTTGTAGATAAGTACGATGACAAAAAACATGTGCTTATGCACAATATGAGAGATGATATAAGAAATCTGAAAAAAGCCGTTGACAGTAAAAAAGACGATACTACAAAGACTCTTGCAGAAAAGATATTACAAAACCAAAAAGAACTCTACATACTTAAGCAAACAGAGATAGATGAATTGAAAACTGTGTTAACACCAGAGCAGCAAGCCAAGTACATTCTTTTTAGCGTAGATTTTCACAGAACTATAAAGAAAATTATGGCAGAAAAACGCCGCAACCACAACAAAGACAATAAAGAAGACTGATACATGTGAATATTCTATAAATGGGAGGGTAAGGTACGATTACAATTTATGATGTAAGCCACCTAATTCCCCTTTTTAATATAAACTTTAAATGCTCAAAAC
>JADFYB010000207.1:0-3057 GCA_015233245.1 Nitrospirota bacterium
TCTGGGGCGCGAATTGGGTAAAGGCGGCAAAGAAAGCGCTTGTTTCCCTCAAACGCAGCCACAACAACCGTGTCTCAGTCATATATTCTGACTCCGCGGGCTTTTATCGAAGTGCTGACAGGGTTGTGTATCTTGTCTAAGAACGGACCATTTCTAACGATTGGGTAAATTTGCTTTTTTGACCGCGGATAGAAAACAAAAATCGTTACATAAATAAGCACAGCGGTTATTAATAAATAAAGTGCCTTTTTAAGAAAATTTCCTTTACTCTTTTTCTTTACCACGTTTCATATTATACACGAGATTGCTGTATTTTATTGAATAAATATTGCAAAGTACTCCGTGTTTTTGTTATTATTCACTTAGGAGTGGGGATATGTGGCTTCAGTCACTGCTGCCCTTAAAGACAGGGGTTGGAGGCATGAGTAGAATGTCTTGCCAGAAATGCTCATGAGGAGGGGGTCTGTGAATATCAAGCTTCAGCATAAAATAATTCTTCTGCGCTCCTTCATTTATGAAACCGGAACGATAATTGAGACCAATATGGGCGGCAGTTTAACGGTTCATAATATTGACGGCTGTGCTGAGTTTCTGATAGGTTTAAATGTAAGCACTGATACAGACATCGCTGTGATCAGAGGGGGTGAAAAGTTATGACTGCTAATAAGGTATTAGTTGTGGATGACGATCCGGTTACTACCGGGATTATAAGTAAATATTTAAACAGAAGAGGGTATGAGATAACCTCAATGTTAACCTCGGCAGAGGAGGCAATTGAGGACATAAGAGTAAACAAACCTGATGCCGTAGTTATGGATATAGCATTGGCTGGGAAAATGGACGGCATAGAAGCTGCCGCTTATATTTACAATACTTTTCACATACCTGTCGTTTACATGACAAGCCACACGGAGCAGCCTCTTGTGGAAAGAGCTAAGATTACGGAACCCTACGGCTACATAGTTAAACCTTTTACACAAAAGGAACTCGAAATTACTATAGATATGGCTATCTACAAGCATAAGACAGATATGCTGCTTCAGAATACTAATGAAAATCTGAGGGAAAAAGAGGAATTTTTCAGGCTTATTACAGAAAATATAGTCGAGGTTTTCTGGATAACAGATCCGAAAGTTGAAAAGATGTATTATATCAGCCCAGGTTACGAGCGTATATGGAAACGCGCAATGACAAGTCTGTATGAAAATCCAAGGTCCTTCTTAGATGCCATCCATCGGGATGACGTTGGGCGGGTTATTGGCGAACTGGAAATTCTAAAAACCGGACAACCCTTTGATAACGAATACCGTATCGTGCACCCAGACGGCACTGTCAGGTGGATTTGGGGCCGTGGATTTCCGGTCCGGGACAAAGATGGGAGAGTCATTCAATACATAGGAGCTGCACGGGACATCACTGCAAGGAAAGAAATGCAGGAAAAATTACGGAATAGTGAAGCATTTTTATCTAACATAATAGATAACATCCCATACATGATTTTTGTTAAGGATGCAACAGAACTGCGTTTTGTAAGAGTCAACAAGGCAGGACAAAAACTGTTGGGTTACGGAGAAGATGAATTAATTGGTAAAACTGATCACGACATTTTCTCTCGTAACCAGGCCGATTTCTTTACAGAAAAAGACATGGAAGTAATTGTTAGCAGGCAGATAGTTGACATTCCGGAGGAACCGATAAAAACGAAAATTTTAGGTGAGAGAATTCTACATACAAAAAAAATACCTATATTAAACGGCGGAGGAAATACGCAATATCTGCTTGGCATCTCGGAGGACATCACAGACAGAATCAGAGCGCTAAAAGAGCTAATAGAGGCAAAAGAGGCGGCAGTTACTGCTAACAGGGTGAAGTCTGATTTTCTTGCCAATATGAGCCATGAGTTGAGAACTCCGCTTAATTCTATAATAGGGTTTTCGGAGGTTTTGGAGGATGAACTGCCAGGGCCCCTTAATGAGCAGCAGCACGAAAATATCCGGTACATACTTTCAGCCGGCAGACACCTGTTAAACCTGATAAACGACATCCTGGATCTTTCTAAGGTTGAATCAGGAAAGTTAGAAACAGAATTTGAATTGCTATCTTTAGGGGAACTGATAGATTCATCGCTTATCATGCACAAAGAGAGAGCAATGAAAAATGGACTTAGGTTAACAGTTGAGATGTCACCGGATATGAATATTCCACTAGAGGTTGATGAGAGAAAAATCAAACAGGTGCTATTTAATCTTATTAGTAATGCAGTAAAATTTACTCCCAAAGGCGGCACGGTAACTGTGGCTGCAAGAAAAATACCTGACACCAATGACGTAGAGGTAAGTGTCATTGACACAGGGATAGGGATAAGCTCTGAGGATATACCAAAGTTATTTACAGAGTTTACCCAGTTGGAATCCGTTTATAGCAAGAAATATGAAGGTACAGGGCTTGGGTTGGCTCTTACAAAAAAACTGGTTGAACTTCACAAAGGCAGCATATGGGTAGAGAGCGTGCCTGGGGCAGGAAGTAAATTTATATTTACACTTCCTGTCAGCCAGAGCACATGATGCATACATCCGTCAACAGAACAGGAGGGCTTGCGTTATGCAAAACGTTCTTATTGTAGAAGATAACGAGCAGAATCGGGCACTTGAGAGACAGATATTGAAAGCTAATGGCTATCAGGTGTGGGAGGCTGCAGACGGGGTTGAGGGGCTGAGGATGATTGAGGAACATACGGTTGATGTAGTGCTTCTTGACATACAAATGCCGCTTATGGATGGTTTTGAGGTTCTGCATCAGTTGCGTGACAATCCAAAACATAGAGACCTCAAGGTAATTGCTGTCACCTCTTTTGCTATGAAAGGAGACAGAGAAAAGGCTCTTGAGGCCGGGTTTAACGGATATGTAACAAAACCGCTTGATACCAGGGCACTGCCTGATATTGTAAGAAAAGTCCTGAGTCAAATTCATGAATCTCAATAAACCTGTAATCCTCTGTGTTGACGATGAGGAGGTAAATCTCCACCTTCTTAAAAACATACTAGTGCCAAAGGGCTA
>JADFYB010000207.1:3157-4694 GCA_015233245.1 Nitrospirota bacterium
GTACTGGCAAGGATTGCCAACCTTCTTAAAGTCAAGCAGTTAAATGATGCGCTTAAAGCAGCCTACAGCAACATTAACAGTTTGACCGTTGCAGGTGGGAGTCTTATTAAATCGGTGAACACGCTAAATTTCAGATTTATGCCCGTGCTGGATATGATGGTGGAGCAGATTGTCAGAAAGTCAGACAAAATGTATGATAAGCCCCTGATAATACTTGTGCGAGTTATCGAGGATAAAAAAAATTATAAGTGGTATCGGTATGGATATACTAATAAAATCCAAAGGCATCCGTTTGTTTTAGACGCAGGGTTTATGACAGAGGAAACAGAAAGCTCAAGCATTTTTTACAGCAATAACCCTGCTCAGGAAAATATATTCGCTCCACTTGCTGAAAACCTTAAGAGGTATAACATATCTGTTGAAAACCTTATCTGTTACCTGAGCGATGCACTTGTAATTGTTGCGCTAAATTACGGACGGGATGTAACTATATACGACGCTGCCGTTTTAGAAACTCTTGTAGTACAAACACTTTTTATGAGGTCACTGTCAGTGCAAATTAAAGAAACCGAGAAGTCTTTTGAATATACCGTACATGCTCTTGCAAGGGCATCTGAGGCAAACGATGATGACACCGGGAATCACATTTACAGAGTGGGAGAGTACTGTGCCCTGTTAGCAAAGAAAATGAACATGCCTGATTCCTTTGTAAAAGATATAAGGCTTCAGGCAACGCTGCATGATGTTGGTAAAATCCACGTACATCCGGACATCCTGAGAAAACCTGTGGCATTAACTCAGGAGCAGTGGGCTGAGATGAAACAACATCCAGTGTTTGCAGCCAATATTATAGGGAATCACAAAAGACTAGAACTGGCACGCGTCATAGCGATGACTCATCATGAGAAATGGGATGGCAGTGGCTATCCTTACGGACTGGCACGTGAATCCATACACATTGGAGGTAGAATTACAGCTATAGCAGATTGCTACGATGCACTCAGAAACCGCAGAGGATATAAACCCTGCTTTGACCATACAACCACATTTAAAATTATAACAGAAGGTGATAACAGAACAAAGCCAAATCACTTTGATCCCAATATTTTAGCAGTGTTCAAAGAGATAGCCTCGATGTTTGAGGATGTATATGAAAGGCTAAAAAACAAGTAGAGAGATGGTGCAACCTGATGTTTGATAACGGAGGAGACACAGTAAAGGTCACAGTGATAATCCCCACATTCAATCGCAGCAAATATGTGTGCAAAGCCATTGACAGCATACTCAGTCAAACCCACAAAAATATTGAAACGCTTGTAATTGACGACGGTTCCACCGACGATACCAAAGCGGTGTTAGCGCCGTTAGTTGAAAAAGGCGTAATTAAATATGTTTATCAAAAAAACAATGGTCCCTCGGCGGCAAGAAACGCAGGCCTTGCTCTTGCAACCGGAGACTGCGTTGCCTTCTGCGATGCCGATGACTACTGGAACTCTGATATGCTGCAATCTCTGATTAAAATCCTATATCTGTCAGA
>JADFYB010000039.1 GCA_015233245.1 Nitrospirota bacterium
CGTCAGACGGGTTCAGATTATGGAGCACTGCGAGGAGCTGATCCCTCAGTACCTGCGGTTTGTAAAAGGAGTTGTGGATTCCTCCGATTTGCCGCTGAATGTTTCCAGAGAAATCCTGCAAAACAACCGGCAGATTGAAGTTATCAATAAAAATCTGACAAAGAAGGTGATAGACACCCTCTCGGATATGAAACAAAACGAATTTGACAAATACCTTGAATTTTATAAACAATTTGGACGAATCCTGAAAGAGGGTATTCACTTTAGTTATGAAAAACGGGAGACTGTGGCAGATTTGCTTCTTTTTAGTTCTACAGCTACAGAGAGCGGTAAATACACTACTCTTAAAGATTATGTAAAAAACATGAAAGAAGACCAGAAGGATATCTACTACATGACGGCAACCGATTTTGAGGACGCTGTCCACTCACCCTATCTGGAGACTTTTAAAGAGAAAGGCTATGAGGTGCTGATTCTCCTTGATGAAATTGACGACATGATTTTTACAGGGTTTCAGTACTCAGATAAAGATTTTAAATCGGCGCTGCGAGGCGATATCACCCTGGATAAGGCTAAAGAGGAGGAAAAGAAAGAGAGCGAAAAGAAGTACAAAAAACTATTGGATTTAATCAACACGCGGCTTAAGGCTGATGTTAAAGAGGCTCGGTTTTCAGGCAGGCTGAAGGATTCCCCATGCTGCCTTGTTGGTGATGAGGGTGCTATGGATGCTAACATGGAACGCCTATTACGCTCTATTGGCAAAGAAATTCCCACTACTAAGAAAATCTTTGAGCTTAATCCGACACATCCCCTCATTGAGGCAATGAATGAGCTTTTTGAAAAAGATCAAACAAGTGAAAAACTCATGAAGTACATTGATATGCTCTACAATCAGGCATTGGTTTTAGAAGGGAGCAGGCCAAAGGATTCCCAGTTGTTCACCTCGATGGTTTCGGAGCTAATGGTTAAGGACATGAAAAGCGCTTGAGTGGAATTGTATCACACAGGGCCTTTTTCAAGGCTTAAAAATAAAAAACTAAACGGAGAGGGTAAAGTGTTAAAAAAACTGCTAATTTTTCTCGGTTTGTTTCTTGCGCTTGCGGCATATTGCAGTGCGGAAACAACTGAGGAGGCGTTTAAAAAGGTGTTTCCAAATGTTAAATACGACTCAATAAAGGAGTCCCCTGTTAAGGGACTTTACGAGATTTTGGTAGGGTCAGAGATTATTTATTTTGATCCAGCAACCGGTATTTTGATCTTAGGTGAGATGCGAATGAATAACGGCAAGAACCTAACATCGGAAAGTTTAATGGCAGTTATGAAAGAACGTGTCAAAAATATTCCATATGAAAAGGGTATGAAAATTGGTAACGGTAAAAATATCGTTGTTGAATTTACTGACCCGGATTGTCCGTTTTGCAGACGCGCTGCTGCCTTTCTTAAGACCAAAAAAGATATTACCCGTTATGTTTTCCTGTATCCTTTGGTTCAACTGCATCCTAACTCTGAGAAGAAGGCAAGGTTTATTCTCTGCGCCAAGGACAAAGTGAAGGCCTTTTATGACGTTCTGGATGGGAAATATGATGACAAGGAAATCACTGTATGTAATGATGACAAAGTAGAGGAGACGTTAAAGGAATATCGCAATGTCGGTGATAAGATTGGTGTATCCGGCTCGGGCACACCATTTCTGATTGTAAACGGTGAACCGGTTCAAGGCGCCAACCTTCCGCTTATAAATAAATATCTTGGCGAACCAGAGGAACAAGTACCAGGACACAATAATTCAAAACAAGATACCGAAAAAACCCCTGATAAGCATGAGGATGAAAAAACCCCTGCAAAACAGGATAGTGAAAAATAAAACATTCCCCTCCAATCCCCCTCCCTTTTTCTACAGGGAGGGGCGATTGAAGGTTTTGCCCTCTCCGGTAATAAACTACAATGTTTGTTTAGCTGGATGAAAAATGAGAAAAATCAAACAGGAGGACTTCAGTAGTAATGACAATTTCTGAGGCAACTGCCAAAATAAAACCAATAGACGATAAATACATTAAATTATCACAGGAACGGCTCGACAGTTTAACCAAACCGAGGGGCAGTCTTGGGAAACTCGAGGATTTTGCCAAACGGCTCTGTGCCGTATATCAGACGGATATGCCTGAGATGCCAAAGAAGGGCGTTTTTGTATTTGCCGGAGATCATGGAGTGGTTGAGGAGGGAGTGTCAGCGTATCCCTCAGAGGTGACTCCTCAGATGGTGTTTAACTTTTTAAGGGGAGGGGCCGGAATAAATGTTTTAGCCAGACACGCCGGTGCTGATGTTTTTGTAATAGACATGGGGGTCAACTACGTTTTTAAGGATTGCCCGGGACTGATAAATAAAAAGGTTGTCTCAGGCACTAAGAATATGTGTAAGGGGCCTGCAATGAGCACAGATGATGCAGTGAGCACAATTGAGGCAGGAATATCATTGGCCGAGGAGTATGCAAAAAAAGGCTATCGTTTATTTGGCACAGGCGATATGGGAATAGGAAACACTACCCCGTCATCTGCCATAACAGCCGTACTTACCGGACTATCGCCTCAGGCGGTAACAAGCCGCGGTACGGGAATAGATGATGCAGCGCTTGCTAAGAAAATCAAAGCTATAGAGACGGCTCTTACCGTAAATAAACCCGACAGGCACAATGCTCTCGATGTGCTTTCAAAAGTGGGCGGAGCAGAGATAGGCGGCATTGCAGGACTGTGTATAGGGGCGGCATCTCTTGGGATACCAGTAGTAGTGGATGGGTTTATATCAACTGCCGGAGCGGCAATAGCGTGTGTGTTAGATAAGCGAGTGTCTGCATATCTTATAGGCAGCCACATGTCTCAGGAGGGTGGACACAAACCTCTTTTAAATTTCATGGGAGTTGAGCCGCTTTTTGATTTTAATATGAGACTTGGCGAGGGAACCGGAGCGGCTCTGGCTATGACGGTTTTGGACGCATCGCTTAAGATTTACAGAGAGATGGCAACTTTTGCCGAGGCTATGGTTTCTGACACTGACAAGGATATTCATAAAACTTAACAATATTTACACCGAGATGGATACAGATAAGTTTAATAACCATAATCTGTGTTCATCCTTGGTTATTAGAGTTTGCTCCTGATGATTTAGTTAAAGATGGGAGGATTAATCTCTCACCGACACTCTTTCATCGAGATGTAAAAAGAGCTCGTTAGCAACATAGATTAGCGCTTCATCTGACAGATAGGTAAATTCAAAATGAACGGTTCTCCGTAGAACCTCATTTGCTAACTCACTTTTTTCACTGTCCGGTAAAGCTTAAAAGCACTGAAGTATCTCTTTTACAGAAGTATTCATCACCAATTATCTCCAATATTTTTGCTACACCATTAACTCAACCTACTTTATTATATCAAAATCCAATGCTAAAGAGAAATCTCCTTTTTTAAGTTTTTTTTAATAGCTCTCATCTAAAATATGTTATTATATTTACAGTGGTGGGTTTAACTCGTTTAAATTAGGCGTTAAGGGGTATAAACGAAACGGGTTTAGTTATGTGCATTTGGGTACAATTATCAATTATCATGGAGGACTCTATGAAACGAAATATTTTCAACACATTAAGTGCTCTGATTGTGGCACTTTTATGTGCGCTGTGTTTTAACTATGCGGTAAGTGCGGCTGATAAGACGGCTGCGAAGGATCCTCTCAGAGGTATTCCGTTTTCAGATCCTAAGAAGATTTTCAAGATGTCTGATGAGTGGATTAAAGCTCCCATAAAGTATGAATCATGGGCTAAAGGCGCTGACATCGCCGTAGCACTTGATCAGCAGATATACCCGGCCCTTCTGCCGCTTATCCGGGAGTACGAAAAACAAAACGGTCTGAAAATTGCCGTTGAGGAGGGAACTTGTGGAATAGCGGCAGGGGCGGTATCGAAAAAAACTGTTGATATCTCCGGTATGTGCTGTCCTCCCGGTGAAGTTGACAGGCTGCCGGGTTTGAAATACTTAAATCTCGGTATTGGCTCTCTTGCAATCTTGGTTAACAAAGACAATCCCGTCGAAAACATCTCAACCGCTGACTTACGAAACATCTTTAGAGGTAAGGTGGATAAGTGGTCGCAGTTGAAAACCGACAAAAAAGCGCAGGATATTGAAATAAAGCCCATCATAAGGCTTCACTGTAAAAACCGCCCCGGCCATTGGTGTCTGCTGCTGGGCTCAGAGGACTTGTTTAGCCCCAGGGCAATGGATGTAGGTTCCATTGCGGATATGCTTGCACAAGTCGCCTCGGTTAAGGGTGCTGTCGGGTATGAAACCCTTTGGATGGTTGACCACCACAATAAAAATTCGGTACTTAAGGCGCTCTCTATAGACGGCTACTCCCCATACGACAACTCAGCATTAATCAGCGGCAAATACAACATTTACCGCACATTTAACATAACAGCGTGGAATGCTCCCAACCTGATTAATGAAAAAGCGGCAAAACTTGTCGACTACATCATGAAAAATCTGGAAAGAATTGATAAAAGTTACTACATAGTGCCGGCAACAGAGTTAAGAAAAGCGGGCTGGAAATTTGACGGCAATGAGCTTGTCGGAGAGCCAAATTAATCTAAACCGTATATCTTTAACCGTTAAGATGGCTGTTATTACGGTGCTTGTCGGCTTTGCCGTAAGCGCCGTAGGCAGCCATCTACTTGATAAAAATCTGCAGAAGCTTTTGCATGCTCAACTTACAGACAGGCTTTCACGGCGGGCAGTTGATAACAGACGTGTTTTTGACAAGTTCTATCTTGGCTACCATCAGTTTGTCAAATTGTTTGTAGTTATTCCGAGTTTTACAAATTATGTTTCCAAAGTAAAATGGGATAACTCTACAGAACCTGTCATCATATCAAAAGAAGGCCCTCCTTGGATTCCCCCGCCATCTGTGCTGAGAGTGTTCCCTAAATTTGACTATGCGTTGCTTTTTGACCGCCAGGGAAATCTGAGGGAATTGTTTCAAAACTCTCCAAAAACTCCGACTGCCGGTCTCTTAAAACCATCACGCTCAATTCTGCAGATGACTTATAACCAAACGTTTCAAACATCTATAGACGATGAGCTTTTCATACTGGCTTCTGAGGTGGTCAAAGACAGCAGCGGAAATACCGTTGCAATACTTATGCTAGCCCATCATATAGATTCTAAACTTCTTGATGAAATTTTCGGCAGCGTGGGACAAAGCACAGTAGCTCTTGTTGCTGGAAAGAATTTAAAAGTCCTGGCAAGTAATAAGCCCGATTTATTGCGTCAAGGAGACAGTCTTGAGGATTTGAAAGATAATTACACTTTTATAGGAAAATCTTTTTTAGACTATGGTGATGCTGAAAATACGATAATGTTTGCTTCTTTAATATCTAACGAGGATATTGATAGGTTAAGCACTGACATCAGGCGCAATAGTAAGATGATAAGTATGACGGCGGCTTTTTTCATGATATTTTCATTCATACTCATAATGATATATGTAATGAAGAGAATAATTCGTTTGAATAGAGGAATTACAGAATTTTCACAACAGATCGGTTTGAATCTTGGGCAATTTGGTGGTATCTCCGATCAACTCACATCCCTTGAGTTTAGGTTCAGGAGACTTTTTGAGGAAATTATATTCTCAAGAAATGCACTGCTTGAAGCATCTCAGGAGCTGCAAAACAGTGAAATAAGTATGAGAGCTATAATGGAAAATATGCCCGATGGTATGATAGCCCTTGATAACAACAGGACAATAACCATGTTTAACCGCTCGGCCGAACAAATGTTTGGTTACAATGTCTCCGAGGTTATTGGACAAAGTTTTATTCAGCTTTTGTCTGATGAATTCAAAGACATACATGCCTCAATCAGTGCCTTTGAGCATAGGTCAGATGCGGTAGAGATGCTTGGCAAACGTAAGGATGGCAACGTGTTTTCCATTGATATTAACACTAACACTGTGGACTTTTTGGGTAAGCCAATGACCATAGTGATGGTAAGGGATATAACAAGACGCAAGCTCTATGAGGATGAAATTAAACGCACTAAAGAAGAGCTCGAACTAAAAGTGCAAGAGAGAACTTACGAGTTAATACAGACTAACAGCAAACTCTCTATGGAGATACTCGAAAGAAAACGTTCTGAGGAGCAAAACAGAGCAATTCTAAGTACATCGCTTGATGGATTTGTGATGTGCGATATGGAGGGAGGATTTACAAATGTAAATGATGCTTTTTGTAAGATGATTGGTTACGAGAGAGAAGAGTTACTGCAAATGAAAGTAGCAGAGATTGAAGCATCAAAAACGCCAGAGGACATAATAAATGAAATTGAAAGAATAAAGGTTATTGGTGGTGTCCGTTTTGAGAGTAAACACAGACGCAAAGACGGTAACATTATTAATGTTGAAGTCAGCATAAATATTATAACTGAAGAGAATATTCTTTTTGCGTTTATAAGGGACATAACGCAGCGTGTACTTTTAGAGGAACGGAACAATGCGATTTTCAGTACATCTTTGGATGGCTTTGTAATGACTGATTTATATGGCAGTTTTATTTTTGTAAATGATGCATATTGTAAAATGACGGGCTACACCAGAGAAGAGTTGTTGAAAATGTTTGTATCAGATATAGAAATATTAAACACACAGAATGACACAAGGCAGGACATCTCAAATATAATAAAAATGGGTGGAGGCCGCTTAGACGGCAAACTAAGAGCTAAGGACGGAACAATTATTTATGTCGAGGCCAGTATAAATATTTTAAATCAGGAGAAAATTCTCTTTGCGTTTATAAGGGACATAACGCAGCGTGTACGCTTAGAGGAGGAAAACAGAAGACACTACGACATCCAGCGCGTAACGAACGCCATATTATCAATATCAATGGAGCCAATTCCTTTTGAGCATCAGCTTGAGCAGGTCATTGATCTTATACTTAATATAGGATGGCTTGCTCTTGAATCAAAGGGCTGTATATTTTTAGCGGATGAGGGTGCAGTAGAGGTGCTTGAAATGAAAGCTAACAGAGGGCTTTCTTATGAAATCAAGACTCTTTGCAAGTGGGTACCGTTTGGTACCTGTATATGTGGACGGGCGGCTGTGGTAAAAGAGATTATTTTTACCGACTGCATTGATGACCAGCATGACATAACATACGAAGGCGTTGGTCCCCATGGGCACTACTGCGTGCCTATACTTTCCAGTGACAGGAGCGTAATGGGGATTATTAACTTGTATGTCAAAGAGGGACATACGCAGGAAAAGACCGAGATGGAATTTCTGGGAGCAGTTTCAAACACCCTTGCCGGAATTATAGAGAGGATGAGAACGCAGAAAAATCTTGAATTAAGTCAGACCCTGTTTCAAAGTTTTATGAGCAAAAGCCCTATGATGGCCTTCATAAAGGATGAAAACGGAAGGTACGTTTTTGTTAACGATAAATTCAACAGGGTAACTCATCACAAGGAGAACGAGGTAATAGGCAAAAGCGATTTTGACATCTTTCCGGCAGATACGGCAACAGCAATGAGAGCGCACGATTCAATGGCAATAGCTGTCGAAAAGACAGTTGATACAATGGAAAATATTCCTGAGCCTGACGGTATTCATCAGTGGCTTATTATTAAGTTTCCGTATAAAGACATCACAGGAAGGAGGCTGCTGGCCGGTATGGGGATAGACACAACGGAGCATAAGAGAGTGGAGGAAACTCTCAAAAAATCTGAAGAGAAGTACTTGAATATAATAAACAGCACATCAGAGGGGTTTATAGAGATAAACAAGTCAATGCAGGTTGTCAGGGTAAACGACTCAACCTGTGCGATGGTTAAAGCAACGTTTAATGAGATTAGGGACAAAGGGATAACGTATTTCATAGATAAAGAATACAGAGAGGAATATGTTGAGCTCATCAGAGATCTGATGGGTGGCTCAGGAGTAGCCTCAGATTTAACTCTGAGGGCAACTGACGGCGCCTTGGTACATACGAGAATTAACGCAACGCCAGTAAAGGATGCAACAGGAGCGGTTACAGGAGCTTTTGCACTGATTGCTGATATTACGGAAATAATTGATATGAAAGACTCTGTTACCCGCTATGCAGTTGAGCTACAGCGAAGCAACCAGGATCTTCAGGACTTTGCTAACGTTGCCTCTCATGATTTACAGGAACCGCTTCGGAAAATAGTTGCTTTTGGCGAAAGACTACGTGAAGTGTCGGCTGACACGTTAACCACCGATGCCCTTGACTATCTGAACCGAATGGATTCTGCGGCAGAAAGAATGCAGCAACTGATAGATGATTTGTTAAATTTCTCACGTATAACCACACGTGCAAAACCTTTTACCCGCACCGAAATAAGCAAAATAGTAGAGGATATTAAAACCGACCTTGAAGTGCGGCTTATGAAAAGTAAAGGGAAAATCGAGGCTGCTTCGCTCTGTGTGGTAGATGCCGACCGTTTCCAGTTGCAGCAGCTGCTTACGAATCTTATAGCCAATGGATTAAAATTTCACAGAGATGGAGTGCCTCCGGTTGTAAAGGTAAGCAGTGTCAGTGGCGCTGATGGTCTTTGCCGTATAAGAGTAGAGGACAACGGAGTTGGGTTCGATATGAAGTATGTGGATAAGATATTTAAGCCGTTTCAGAGGCTTCATAGCAAGAGTCAATACGAGGGGACTGGGATGGGACTTGCTATATGTGAAAAAATAGTGCAGCGACACGGTGGCACAATATCTGTGGACAGCGCTCTTGGCAAGGGGACTGTGTTTATCATAACTTTGCCCATTGTTCATGAAAAGGTGGATGAAAGAGAAAGTGAAGAACAGAAATAAAGGGGGAGCTTTCCATTCAATGGGCTATAAATCTTGACACCGTGATACCAACAAAGGACATATTTCCGGCATATTCTAGTAAGGGAACTTTTTTAACTTTGTAGTTTTCATTTTCTTTATTTTTAAGTCCGCTTGCGTGGATAAGGTAAACGTCGCCATTTTCCACCTTAATAACGCCCTCGTGGCCGACTATTTCACCTACTACACGTTTTTCAACCTTTTTTATCAGAAACACGATGTCACCACTTTTAAGCTTTGAAAGCACATCCTTTATGTTTTCCTTTGGGATAATAGAGACGCTCTCTACTCCTCTGTCTCCTTTTATCTTAGTTGTACTGCCGAGCTCCTTAGTTACGTCAGTGCCCCACTTGCCACTTGATACCATATCCTCGGCGTACTGAAATCTGTCGTCATAGTTAGCAACAAGCCCGTCAGAGCCAAGTTTCCCTTTAGTTTTAAAGCGCAAATTGAGGGCAATTTCCACAGACTCCTCAGGTGTGCTCCCAAAGGCTAATTCAACAGACCTGAACACATGATACATACAGTCAACCTTTTTGTCATATACGATAACCTTGTTTCTCACATAAGCCCCCAGAGGGTCAGTGTCATATGGGGTGCCGACAAACTCCTCGGCCCACAGCGCAATCCTCTCGCCAATCGGATGAGTTTTCATTTTTTGTTGCAACTGTGAGATTTCATTCTCAGGTGGAAAACATTGGCCATTGCCGGTTAACATTAATAATGTTGTTACAACGGCTAATATGTAAATTAATTGCATTTTAAAGTTTTTCACCTTTTTATTTTGACAATGTTTTTTCATTAAAGATATTTTAACACGCCTCTCTGTTGTTTTTGCAACTTAAGCGAAATCATGACCCGTAAAATAAAACTGCATTTATGGAGCATTTACTAATGTTAAAAACTCTCCGGTTAAAAGCCTTTGCCGGTAAACTTTCGGGATAGCAAAGAGCGGAAATGATGATGTTAGCGTCAAAAACTACTTTAAGCATTCGGTGTGTTCATTATGATATTCATCAATTAAGCTTGCTACATCATCCTCATTTTTTATGCCTAACTCTTGAGCTTTTTTGTGGCCGTAACGACTCAAATATTGCCATTCTCTCTCTTCAATATAATTCCTTAACGCCTCCCTAAACAGTTCGCTTTTGGTTCTGTGTTCCTCTTTAGCCATAGCCTCCGCCTGCTCCAGGAGTTCAGGCATAATGGAAATAGTGACAAGTTTAGTTGTTCTCAACATACACCTCGATTATATTAAGTAATACTTAAGTTTACTATAGCAGTTTGGATTTATTAACTCAAGGGTGTGGGCTGTGTTTGACAGCGGTATAAGGTTTCCGACAATGCTTTTTTTTAGGATAATTTATCCTGAAGTATTATGTGATGCAAAAAAATAATACTTGACAAATTTAGTAAGGTATTATAAAATTAAGGCATAATGTTGAGATTATCAACAAAATGCCAATACGGCGTAAGGGCTATGTATGAGATAGCGCGTGGGTATCCTGAAACCCCGCTGACCATACGGGTGATATCGGAGCGGCAGGACGTATCTGTGCCGTTTTTAGAGCAGATACTGGGCAGGCTGCGCAAGGATGGCCTGATAAAGAGTGTAAAGGGCCCGGGCGGAGGTTATTTATTAACAAAAAACCCTGATGATATTACTATCGCTGAGATACTAACCACATTAGAGGGCCCGTTTGCCATTACGCTCTGTGCATCGGCGCATCCTGAAGACTCAGCAAGCTCTAAAGGCTGTATGAAAGCCGACCACTGTGTAATACAACACTTGTGGAGAGCGTTAGGGAGACAGATAGAGGAATTTTTACAGACCATAACACTGATGGATCTACTAAAGGGTAAGCAGTTTGAGGATTTAATTTTTTCCTGTGATGCAAGTACAGCCGGTTCAGCGTGTCCGAGGGATGTGTTACGGGCAGGCAGTAGCAAAACTGTGGAGAGTGCTCTGACATGAGTTTAAAATTTGTTGAAAATGTTAAGGCAGATGTAACAAGTGACATAGTGTATATGATGTGTCCTATGCACTTATTGAAATTAGACGAGCAAATTAAGGAGTTGGAAGACAGGCAGGTGTTGGAGCTTTTAACAGACTATGATGGAGCGCTTGAGGATGTTCCAGCATGGTGTCAAAAGACTGGAAACGAGTTTTTGGGCATAGATGAGGAGGAGGATTATTACAAAATTTACATCAGAAAAGCCAGCGGCAAACCAGCGCCGGCGCTAAAAGAGGTGAATACATGAAAAGACTATATTTTGACCATGTGGCTACAAACCCGCTGTTGCCTGAGGTGTTTGAGGTAATGGAGCCGTACTTTAAGGGTGAGTTTGGGAATCCCCTTAGCATGTATGATCTTGGTTTTACGGCAAAGCAGGGGATAGACAAAGCAAGGGAGCAAGTAGGAGCGTTAATAAACGCTAAGGCGGCGGAGATAATTTTCACGTCATCTGGAGCTGAGGCAAATAATTTCGCAGTAAAAGGACTTGCCATGTCAAGGCAAAACGATGGTAACCACGTAATAATATCTAAAGCCGAACACCACTCAGTACTTAACACTGCCAGGTCTCTGGAAAAACAGGGTTTTGTGGTAACATACCTGCCTTTAGACAAATATGGGCTTGTTGACCCTGCAGCCGTAAAAGGCGCAATCAACAAAGACACAGTACTGATTTCAATCACACATGCCAACTCCGAGGTGGGTACGATAGAGCCGATACAGGAGATATCGGAAATTGCCCGTGAGCATAAGATTACTTTTCACGCCGATGGTGTGGCCACAGTGGGCAACATGGAGGTGGATGTAAAAGCGCTGGGAGTGGATGCTCTGAGTATTGCAGCCCATCAGTTTTATGGTCCTAAGGGAGCAGGGGCGCTTTACTTGAGGGCAGGGCAGAGGATTTTACCTCTTATCTATGGCGGAATACAGGAAAACGGCAGGCGTGCCGGAACTGAAAATGTGCCAGCAATTGTTGGTATGGGTAAGGCGGCAGAGCTCACTAAGGAAAAACTGCCGGAGCGGATGGCACACGTTAAAACGTTAAGAGACAGGTGTATTGAGGGTTTATCTAAGGTGGAAAAGGTGCACTTAACGGGGCATCGTACGTTGAGACTTCCCGGTCATGCCAGTTTCGTTGTGGAGTTTATAGAGGGAGAAGGGATGTTGCTTATGCTTCTTTCTAAGTCAATATATGCAGCAAGCGGTTCAGCTTGTACATCAAAGGCACTTAAGGCCTCTCCCACGCTTGCCTCAATGGGCATACCGACAAGTCTCACGCACGGCTCAATTGTGTTTTCCTTTGGTATAGGCAACGAGATGGAGGATGTGGAGAGTTTACTTACGGAGTTTCCAGCTATAGTGGGTAAATTAAGGGCGATGTCTCCTTTTGCTAAGGAAGGGTGGCGCCCTGAGGATATGAAAACTGAGGAAAGTTAATGTAACGCAAACATAAAAAACGGGAGGTTTAACATGTATAGCCAAAAATTAATGGATCACTTTACAAACCCAAGAAACGTGGGGGAGATGCCCGATGCCGATGGGGTTGGGATGGAGGGAAATCCTACCTGCGGCGATACAATGAAACTTTTCATTAAAGTTGAAAATGAAAAAATAGTTGATATAAAATTTCAGACATTTGGCTGTGGAGCGGCAATAGCGGTATCCAGTATGATAACAGAGATGGCAAAAGGCAAGACGCTGGATGAGGCGCTTTTGATTTCAAAACAAGATGTGGCAGATGCTTTAGATGGGCTGCCGCCACAGAAAATGCACTGCTCAAATCTTGGCGCCGATGCTTTAAGAAAAGCCATCGAGGACTATCGCAAGCGAGGTAATTAAATCAGACAAAATGTAAACCACAGATAAACACGGATTAACACAGATTAAGGTTACGTAGTGCATCTGTGTCCATCTGTGGTTAAAATTCTTTTTTTGAACAACTTTGCTATTTTACTTTTAAAATGTTACAATACTTGCCGATTCAGTTGTGTGTTGTCATCAGGCTGAAGTGAGATAAATGGAGAGGTGGCCGAGCGGTCGAAGGCAGCCGCCTGCTAAGCGGTTGTGGGGGTAATACTCCACCCAGGGTTCGAATCCCTGCCTCTCCGGTTTTTTTATCCTTTATAATCAACAACTTAGCTTTCACTGTTTTACATAATATCCGTCCCCAAACTGTCCCCAGACATACTTTTTTACCTCATCACTACATGATGTATATAACTGAAAAATAACCGCTCCATAGCCGTTGTGGTGTCTCTGGTGAGGGATTCTTAATTGACTCTTGAGTTATAAAAAGTGGATAGGCTTTGTGTTTATTTAAGACTTTCTTTATGCTTTCCGTCTAAGATTTCCAATACAGCTTTAACAGGTATCCTCTTAACTTTCCTTACGAATGTTTCAGGTAGCTCACCTGACCTCAACATCTGGTAAATATTGGACTTTGACACTCTAAAGACCTTTGCTACTTCTGATGGTGTTAAAAACTGTCTGTTGCTGAGGTTTATCCCGTTCATATGGCTATTGTATCAAATTACTCTACTTTGTTTCATCAGATTCGTTATTTATCAATGTGTTATCTGCTATTGAAATCACTTATTAATAATGGACTCTACAGGTAACGTTTATAGAAATTAAATATCAATACAGTAAAAAGTACCGACAAAAGCGACAAAAGTATCAGGGAACATAATCAGTCGGTGTCAATTTGGAACCTACTCAATTTTAATGAGCTAAATAACGTGAAAATATATTAAATATCGTGAAATGGCAAAATAAGTGGCAATGTGGCATAGAGCAAGGAAATACTCCGGTTTACACCATGCAACATATAAAAACAGAAGTGGCAGTCTGTGGCATTTTATAGCTGTGGCTCACTGGATAGCCGTCCGTTATAATCCTCAAAATCCCTCATACGGATAACCACAAGGTCATTATCATGTCGCTGTCCTTTCAGGTGAACGACTACCAGTGGAGTTTTCCCGTCCGGTGCATTCCTGACGGCCTGAGACATCCACTCAGAGGCAACAAACTTTTGTCGGGCTTTGACCTCCACAGAGAACACCGGATGCGATATATCCTCACCACCTAAGATACCTACCCGCTCACCGGACATGCGGGAGGCAATAGCACGTTCTGTAGCTTTACCTCTGTTGCGGTTCTTAATAGGGTTCACTGTCTAATGCTCTTTTATTTAATACCATACGTTTCTGCCATATAAAGAAAGAACTCCTGAAAGCACCTTCAAATACAGGTAAGACCTCAGGCTTATTTGCAATAAGCCATTTGGCAAATTCTTTTATCACAAACTCAAAGGACTCAAGTTTGAACCTTTTGGTTTTGTAGTAAACATCTATCAAGGAATTATAAATTCCTGTAACAGCCATTGCCGCATGTGCTGACTTCTTTACATCAAAAGCCTTCATTGCCTCATTTTTTACATGATATAATTCATAAAATAAGTCATCCGTGCCGACAAAATATGCAAATTGCTGACTTGTAAGATTTCTATCCCATCCATGCTTTTTTACCCATTCCGCAAGCGTGGATAGCCCAACTGTTACTTTATGTTTTTCCTTAAGAGTCATAACTGCCTTCTTTAAATTGCCGTCTGAAACTAAATAAACAGCCTGAGCTAATAAGAGATTTTTTCCGGTATCTAAGCGCCTTTTTCCGGCTGCTTTACAGTCAGTTTCCTTATTTATCAATGTGTTATCCAATTTAGATATACCCCCTTTAATATGTATGCAATATTTCCATAGTGTATTATATATTTAAGTGTATAAATGTATCAATTATTGACATATATTATTGCATTTGTAATCCATATAACTAATACCCTCTGAGCATGAGTATAAGCCTTGTGGTTTGTCTGTTGCACAAAAGACAGAGGATTCCTTGTGAAATCAAAATAGCTCACTGTAGGCCATTACAGTAAGTTTTAGTGGTGTGTAATATCTGCGGGGTGGATTAATCCTGTTCAAACAAGAAAAATAAGTGGGAAAGGGTTGGGACACCGACACTCTCTGTGGATTACTTAAGCAGGCCTAACAACCGGAACATAACAGCCATTAAACTGGCCTGTGCCACAAGCATGGCGGCTACCCACTTGATGATGTCGGACTTAGATGTTTCTATCTTAACTTCAAGTTTGGCAATATCTTCTTTAGTAGATAAGTCCTTGCGAGCATTTGTCTCTGACTCATTAATGACTTTAACAAGGGCTTCTGCGCCGTCATCGCCAAGCTTCTTTCTTAAAACTTCTGGTATCGCTATTACGCTCATACATTCATTGTATCATGCTATAAATTTTCTGTCAACCGGCTTGACAACCTCATCGTGCCTGTGGTATCCTTAAATCGTTCAGTTTCAGGGGTTGTCCACTAACCTTAACAGTGGTTTTTTAGTTTTTAGGCATAATATTATGTTGCCGACTGTCCTGTAGTCGTGAGGCTATGGGCGGCTCCTGAAGCCGGAACAGCAGTCGGCATTTTTAATGCCTAAAACGTTCAAAACAGTGTTCTAATTCAGGAGGTGTCACATGACACTGAAACAAATCATTTCAGACCCACAATCCCCATCACAAGCTGTCGGATATGTACGGGTATCCACAATAGTTAAAAATAAGCAGATAACGGCCATAGTGGTTTACAAACTGGACAGGTTAAGTCGTTCGGTACTGGATACTCTAAAGTTTACACATACTGTTTCGCCTTTCGGCTGTACATATGGGGGTTGTGCTTGAATGGTAAAGGGTATCCTGTGGAAGCAGGTGTTTTAAAAACCGTTTTCGTGTGGCAAAAAGTGCCACTTGCCTATATATGCCAAAACTGATGAGATTAATTTTTCAAGTGAAGAGTTGATTGAAACAGCCAAGGCTAACAAACTGGAGCCTACAAGTATATGTGTTATATTCTTGAACGGCTGCCTTATGCCAAAAATGAAAATGATTACAAACTCCTGCTGCCACAATACATTGACCGGAGTGCTTTGGCATAAAACACGGGTGTGGTTAATTAGACGCTTACTTTTTAGTGGACCATTTTGTCAAGACCACTTTTTAGTGGAATTAAGATATACCCCTCTAAGAGAGTATTTAAGGTGTTAGTATAAGGGTAATACATCTTTACGCCACCATCGCAAAAGTAAGCGAATTGTTATAACCCTCGGTACGGGTTTAGCGTTTCTATGTAATATGCCTACGACACTCCCCATACTTTAAGATATATAATGGAATAGGGGTTACGTTGTGCATCCACTTCATCTAGAGTCCATGCTGAACATATCAATTTTTCTTTATTCCATCCTAAGAAATAGATCGTATCATCACTGTGATGTGGTTTATCATTTTCTGGGTCACTTCCTAACGTGTAGTGATCGAATGATATAGTTGTATGTCCAATAAGGAAGGGATAATGTGCAATAGCTCAGGTCAACCAAATGGAGTCATCATGAGTTCTATATTCTATCCAATCTGCATGCCAAGTTGCTCTGGAGTTGGAAGCCTCATGTGTCCATCCTGAGACAGGTTGTCCTTTTAAAATGTCAAGCTTACTAGATAATTGAGCTCCTGAACCATTTTGATAATCAATGTAAACACTTTGTCCACCTGGCACTATCATCTTTCCCATACAATATCCTCCTATTTAAATTTTATAAAACGGACTTATTATAGCATGCGATATTTATTATATTGGGTATTTCTAATAAAAATGAACATAGATAAAAGTATTCTTTTGTCCAGTGTTATGGAAAACGAATTTTTAACGATGGGCAAAGAAGAGCCAATCATAATTACTTGACACATTCTGCAAACATGTTTATCTGTTCCTCTTCAAAGCGAATATTTGTACATTCCTTTTTAAAAAGAGAATTTGCAAACAGTCGATTCATATCATCTTCGGTTCTATATATAAGCTTCCAATCGAGAATATAATCCATAAATGCACGGTTAGGATTCCTTGGATGAAAGTTACCAAGAATAACCTTCCCTCCCGGTTTGAGTAATTCATAAGTAAGATTCAATAGTTGTACTACGAACTTGTCAGAGAAATAATCTATAAGTCCAAGACTATATATTAAATCTTGCTTTTTAATATTTAATATACGAAGTTTAGTTATAAGATAAAGTAGATTTTCATTTACTAAATCTATGTGGTCGTTAAGTTTTACCTTTTCTATTGAGTTAGCGACAAAAGCTAAAGCCTGTATATCAAAATCTAGTAAAGTAGATTTAAGTTTGGAAGGATTACTTAACTCTTTGTATACATCAAATATTTCCGCCGCTGGCCCACAGGCAAGACTTGTAATATATGTAAGGTTGCCGTTACTTTGGTCTATTTTTTGTTTGATTTCTTCTTTAAGAATATATCTCCTATTTCTAACCGCTTTAGGTGCCGGTGCATTAAGGAAACAACGATCTATTACAATACCTATTTCACATTTACCTGATGCCCTATTATCATACATCTGTTTAATTGTTAAGAAATCACCAGCATAGCCCCTTGGTTTTGTATACATTCTTTCAGCAGTATCAGTTAACCGTATGTAAGGTAGTAACTCTTTTTGACATTTGAATCCAATTGTATCCTTATCATTAATATTAACCAGTGAATTTTCACCAATTTCAGTATTTAAACATAAAGATAACTTTATAAAAGAAGCATAAATATTATCTAATGTCTCAGCATTAATTAAATTGTCATTTTGTGATGCCTCCTTGTCTGCTTTATATATTAATTCCTTAAACTCATTTACACTATCAGATACAGTTCTCCATGCAAGATCATAGGTCATATTATCTACTAATACATTACCGTTTATCTGTTTAATATGTGTTATAGCTACACTATAACTTTGAAACATAGTAATTGATGTCATTTTATAGAATCGGTGAGCAAAACCTATATCCGTTTCAATCTTTGGTACGAGTAATGATGAGGGATACATCATTAATGTAACGTTATTTATTGTTCTTGCAGATATAGTTAAAATACTTCCTTGTGAAGAGAACATAACATCTAACATTTCACCAGGACCCAATACCGATAGTTTGTTTTCACTATCTATATATATTTCGACAAAACCATCTATTATTAAGTAAAATGGGATATCTTTGTCACCATTTTTGATAAAAACAGTATTCTGTTCTAAAATAAGCTCTACTCCATTATTTAAAAACCACTGAATATCATCTTCATTTAAAATTTCAAAAAATGGTATTATTTTATCCATAAATGCCTCCAACCAAAAACGTTTTATATATATTATGCGTATTTCACTAACATAATCCACCTTAAATGCTAAGCTTTCTGATAAAGAGCTAATTTCATATATTCAGGAACACCTGCCGCAGAAGAAGTTCTTTACACAAATTAGACGCTTACATTTAATTGGATTCCGTGTTGTGAGCAAACTATCCTTTTCGCCATAGTGACAGACGATAGTTCCGGCACACTATCATTTCCCCTATCATTTTTTAATGCTTTTTCTTTGATTTCTTGCGAAAGTCTCGAAGGTGAAATACCCGGTGTCAAATGTGATGAGATTCCTTCGACATGAGACATTTCTTGCAAATACCCTCCGCATTACCAATATCATTACAACCACCTCTGCACATGTGATGTACTTCTAAACTTTTTGTTTCCTTACAATGAGCCATATTTATGCTCCTTAAAAAACAAAACCTACCCAAAATATAATCAGATAGTTTGTAGGTCGCTTCACACCTCTAAACACTGCCACGACAGGAAACCAATATCTTAAATTTTCAGCCATCATTATCAAGTTTATCCTTATTTATTGCTTAAAACCTCCACACAAAATTAAACTCAACACTATCTCCACCCACAGTCGACATAATGCTTACAGGCTGTCCGAGGAAATTAGTACCGTTCTCTGTAAGTGTTTTATTAAAATCATGTCCGTATCCTGCGTTTAAAACAAAATTCTTTGTAAGATCATAACCAACACCAAAGAATAAATGCTGTTCTTCTACTAAAGGCGCCCCTATGACTCTCATCATTTCATAGTAGTATGTTGATAAATAGTTGCCCTGTACATTAGTAGATGTTGAACCATCGAAATTGTCATGCGATTTTAAAGGGTTCTTACCATAGTTATATCCGACTCGTAAAGCCAGCTTTTGAATAGGCTTATATTGCGCTCCAACACTATATACCCATTGATTACCCCAATCAAATTCTTTATATCCTTTAGCATTAGCCCAGTTCAACCATTTTATATCCGTTTCTATAAGAAAATTATCTCCAAATGGTTTTAAAGCAATACCAATACCGATTTTTTGTGGTAAGTCAAGTTTAAGATTTTCTTTTATACCATCGCCAGCAGGATCATACACATCTTTATAATTAATAGTTTGAGCTGTTGTATATGTAACTCCGAGTGAAACTATTTCATTGAATTTATATATTCCTCCAACCTGAGCTCCTATACCATAATTAGATGATGTGCCAAGGCCTAAGTCAAGGCTACCGTAATCAATGTGTGGTGCTATACCAATAGACAACTTATCGTCAGGATGATAAGATATAAATGAAGCAACCTTTAATATTTGGAGCTGAGAAAAGTTGCTAGCCATCAATGGATACTTTCCCTTTGACCCCAAATTATAGAAAGATGACTGATCCAGTGTAGTGTTTCTAAAATCAGCACCAAATCCTGCCACGGCGGCCATACCAATACCGTAATTCCAGTTGTTGTTAAACGGCACCGATATAGCAGTTGCGGGTAATGGATATACTTTACTCGCGGCATAAGCTCCTACAGATGTACTGTTTACAGTTATAGATGCTTTTGTTTTTGGAGCGAGCAATGACCCTCCAACGTCAACTTCAGGTGTAGAGAATTGTGTGCATGTGATTACACCAGCAGGGTTTGTAAATAATGTAGTTATAGCATCCTGGGGATTAGCAATGCCAGTGCCTCCCATACTTCTTGATATAGGTCCTACACCAGCAAGCTCCGACCCATTCATGGCAAAAACATCAGAACTAACATGTAAGAAAAACACCAAAAATAAAATCTTAAATAGTTTTAGTGTCCTTATCATTAAATACCTCCTTCTGTGTAGAGTGGCTCCTTTTCCAATACCACTTCTACTTGTATATAAAGTAGAAACCTTTATAAGGTTCTTTTCGTTGTTTTTTGCCACTACACCATCTTCCGAAGAAACAGGATTCCGTTATATACCTCAGCAGACGCCTCAGCACATAGTGAAACGTTTAGACATTCGGTGTTATAAAAAACCGAAATAAGTCCGACTATCATTGATTAGATCATTCACCGCTAAATAGAGACAAGCTGTGCCTTCCACATCCTTTTCGTAAGCTTGTTGTTGAGGTGGTGATACATAATACAAGCACAATACTCAATTAGCTATCTTTGTTAATAATATTATTCAGCATTTTCATGTCGTTGGAATATGCTAGCCTTTTGCTATACTGATTGACACTGTCATAAACAATCTTAGAAAACGTATCATCACCGGATAAAATATCCAATAAAACTTCTCTTTTAAACCCTTTAAGCTTTTGCCCAAAATAACCCATAACATTAGCCATCATAATCTCTTCATCTGGCATATTGACAAGGTAACCCTCTTTGGCAATCCTTTTACCTATGTTGTCTGTATATTCCATGATTTCAGACCATGTCATATTATTAATTTTTATATCAATTTTGGGCCACATCTTTCTTGGTTTATATAAAACATACTCGTATGACATAAGCCTTTTAATATAATCTTCGCTAAGTTGTATACCAAAATCCTCCTTCTTATCATACCATTGTGTATTTGGAAATGTACCAGGTGGGGTTATTAAAACACTATCTGGTTCACACTGTTCTACCAGTCTAAGATTATCTTCTTCAATACCTTTTAGTTCCTCTCTGTTAAGACCAGGAGGCGGATAAATCGTAGCCAGTATTATTGAACATGGCAGATTGCACTCGACAGAAGCGAGTCTTATAGATTTAATCGTATATATAATATCAAGGTCTGTAACATTTTTGTTAAATATTCTGATATTTACCTCATTATTACCACACTCTGCGCCAATAAACACACATCTGAGACCTGCTTGAATTATATCTTTATACATGTTCTTTATAAAATCCTGATTTGATTGTGCATTTTTAATAGCTCTAGAGAAAAAAGCAAACTCAACCTTCATGTCATGCTCTAATATTTGTTTTGCTAACTTTCCTGCAATGGCAACAGGGGTGTCTGATGCACAAAACCTAAACAACCCTATCCCCTGTTTTAGCATATAAGCCATCTCCTTAACCGTTTTCTCCACAGGTCTTGCCTTATAGTTAGGATAAATTGATGGGTGCGCACAAAAGTAGCACTTTGACCAAGGACAGCCTAACCCGTCTATAATGGGGTGAATTAGAATTTTGCTGGTAAGCTGGTACTTGCTATATTCTGATATGGTTTTGCTTGATATATCATTTACCTTAGCAGGCTCATAAGTTATTCCACCATTCGATTTAACAATCGTATTTTGTATCTGAGATGTACTTACAGCATGTAGCGTATCATTAATATTATTCGGGTTTATCTTTTTTATTATTTCATAAAGAGCATATTCGCCTTCTCCAACCACTAATATATCAAAGTCTGAATCATCTAAGATATGTTTGCCATATATGCTTGCATGAGGGCCTCCTGCAATTAAAAGCATATTAGGGTAGTTACGTTTTATCTGAGATGCTGTTATCTTTGCCCACTTATAGGCATCTCCGTGCCATAGCTTAAATCCCACCGTCAGAGGTTGATTTTGTTTTATCAAAGTTATGATTTTTGAACTAAGATGATTCAGATATGTCCATCTTAGCTTATCAACTATTCTTTGCACAGGAGATGTAATGAGAAATAGTATGGTTGTAATCGCTTTAGACTTATTTTTTTCAAATAAGTATAGCTGAATACTGTACAGAAAGCGCAAGAGCTTTAGTATGCCTGGCGGTAAACCCTTTTTATAGTCTGTAAGGTTTTGATGGTCAACTACATATGTGTCAACACCCTTTGATTTCAGGTAGCTAACTATTATAGAAATACCGTTTTCCAGACAGTTATCAGAAAAAGAACGCTTTCTCGGACTTATGCTGTTAACAAGAATAATATTTTTTGCTGAATGCATATAATCTCCTCTGATTATTTATCTTATCAGTATATTGTATCTTGAAAGCACAGATAATCACTGTTATTAGTCTGTTTACTGTCACGATTTTGCCAACTTTACATATTTAGATATTTCATTTACTGATAAGTCATCTTGTCCTTCTAAAAATATATCTTTAAACATAGAATTGATTGTAGAATCAGCAGGTAATAAAAATACATTAGCACGAAATCGCCACTTATGATGAGTAAAGGTTGAATTTTCTACTAACAGGTATCCCTTTCGTAAATAATACTCATTCAACCGCTCTTTAGCATTTAATATATCTAATCTAATCCCTCTGTTATAGGCATAATGCCACATCTGATGCATAAGAGTATTTGCAAATATATCTATTCTACATTCATGTTTATTTATTACACAAAATTTAGTACCAGAACATATAACATTACGATACCTATCAATTAATTTAGTTGGATAAAACTCTTCACAGTCTAATTTACCATCTCTGGCAAATGTTACTGTCGCAGATACAGTAGGTTCTTCGTTAACGTACAAGCAAAACAGATAAGAATATTTGTCATATTCAGCCTTTGCATCATCGGTAGTAATATTAACACCTAAACTTTTAGAGAAGCCTTTACTCCTTAGATAAAGGACATCTTTATAAAATGATGCATTAGATAAATTATCTTGTTTTATTGTCACATAACAATCATCTGTTTCGTCTTCGTAAATAAACCCGTCCGATGGGATTATATTCATTCGATTAATTCTTCCTAAATACTAATGGTTTAAATTTAGCTTTTTTTGATAAATTATTTCCATAATTTCCTTATCAAAGGAATTCAAGCTCATACCTGCATCGGCAACTACTGTTTGACCATTGATAGCACTTGATCGGCTACTTAATAAGAATGTTATTACATCGGCAATTTCCGTTGTTTCGATTGCTTTTTTTCTAAATGTTAAGCTTTCTGCATAAAGAGCTAATTTCATATATTCAGGAACACCTGCCGCAGAAGAAGTTCTTAACACATTAGCAGACACTGCATTAAATCTGACATTTGAAAATTGACTGAACGACTGTGCAAGGTATATCACTGTTGATTCTAAAGCAGCTTTTACTGGAGCCATATATCCGTAGTTTTCAACGGCTATTTTAGTAAATGG